>JAENZU010000047.1 GCA_016841125.1 Melioribacter sp.
ATTTAAGCATCGGTTCCTCTGAGAACCATGGATAAACTTGCAGTAAACATAAATTTAGAAGGAACCGGAAATGAAGGGCTTATAATCGGCGGATTAAAAGGTTTTGTTGACGGATCTCTCGGCTCTCACACTGCGGCATTCTTTGAACCATTTTCGGATAAAGCAAATGATACCGGTCTATTAGTGAATTCGAAGGAAGATCTTTATAGTTGGATTTCCAATGCAGACAAGGAGGATATGCACATTCTTGTTCATGCAATCGGTGATCGAGCTATCAGTATGCTTCTCGATATTTATGAACAGGCTGAAAATGAGAATGGTGAAAAAGATAGGCGCTTTAGGATTGAACACTCGCAGCATATCGCTCCAAAAGATTTTAAGCGGTTTCATGAATTGAATGTTATCGCAAGCATGCAGCCTTATCATGCTATCGACGATGGCAGATGGGCAGAAAAAGTAATTGGTCCCGAAAGAATAAAAACAACTTATGCTTTTAAATCATTACTTGAAAATGATGTGAAGCTTGCATTCGGCAGTGACTGGTATGTTGCACCGCCTTCACCAATCAAAGGAATATACGCAGCTGTAACACGCAGAACTCTGGATGGAAAAAATCCGGGCGGCTGGGTACCAAGTCAGAAAATTTCTCTTGAAGAAGCATTAAACGCTTATACCATAAACGGAGCTTATGCATCTTTCGAGGAAAATCTTAAAGGTTCGATTGAAAAAGGAAAGCGTGCTGATATCGTTATCCTTGAAAAAAATCTTTTCGAAATTCCCAATGATGAAATTTTTAACGTGCAAATATTTAAAACAATAGTCGGCGGAAAAATAGTTTACAACAGCAACTGATTTTAAATTTTGTCGCTGAAAAATAAATTATTTTTTGTTACACTAGTACCGATATACGAAATAATAAAGGAGTTAAAAATGAGAGGGCCCATTTTAGTTTTTTTATTATCATTACTGATTTGCCTAAAATCAAATTATGGTCAAGATAATTTTGACCTAAGCGCTTATAGCCAATTCTTATCTAACAACCAAAACATGTCAACTGAACAGCTTTTACAGATGCATCCTGCCGGAACATTCGCTGAATCAATAAACTCAAGCTGGCAAACTGCTCTATACGCTGATTCAATCTCTCAAAAGTTTGAACTGACTGCATATGAATTGCAGCTTCTAGAACAGCATGGATTTGTTGTAACTGAAAGATTGAACGAAACAAATTTCGGCACTCAGTTTTTAGATATCTATCATAAAGACCTGCCGGTGTTTGTCACAACCGACGCAATACTTCATGCATTTCATTTTTCATACGACAGAATATTAAGAGATGTAGAACTTGGAATTATAATCGATCGTTTAGAAAACTTTTTGAGTAATCTAAGTTCTGCACAATCACAACTCAATGTTCTTTACTCTTCGCAGCCGGAGATGCTGACATTCTTAAAGGATCTTGATGTTTACTTAACAGTGCCGCGAATTTTATTAAACGAAAGCGGCGCTCCTTTTTACAGCTCTAATCAATCCCGTGTTGATTCAATGATGAACTATATTGAATCGGAGCAATTTCAAGAGATTCAATTCTTCTCGGACTCATATCGAAAAATTGATTTTAGTCAGTTCAAACCGCGCGGTCATTACGATACTGCTGAATTTCCGGAGCTTGCCCGATATTTTAAAGCAATGATGTGGTTCGGTAGAATAGAGCTTTATTTAATTTCTCCGCGGGCAATTCCGCACGTTCCGTTTCATGATGTTCAAAGGCAGGCAATCATCTCCACACTATTCAAAGAGCTTGTCGATCTTTCCAATTCATATTCTTCATACGAAGAGATTGATGACATTATTAAATTTTTTGTTGGTGAGCAGGATAATGTAACTTTACCAAATCTTGAATTTGTACTTCAAAAAATCAATGTAACAAGTGCAGATCAATTAATTGATTCATTGAAATTTGTTGAATTTCAAGACACGCTGCGAAATCAGTCATTCGCATTTCAAATGATCATGTCACAGTTACTCGGAAACGATCCGATGAATCCTGACAGTATTATTCCTGCATCAGCATTTATGCCGTTCGGTCAAAGATTTATTATGGATTCGTATGTTACTGCCTCTGTTGTTTTTGACAGGATAACATACCTCGGGCAGAAGATTCGCCGTATGCTGCCTTCAACTTTGGATATTTTATTTGCTCTAGGCAACGATGCTTCGGGGCAGCTTCTTCAATCAGAACTTGATGCTTATCACTACTCTTCAAACCTCGCGGCGCTGAGATATTTGGTTGATAATTACAATTCGGATTTCTGGCAGCAATCGATGTATAATTTTTGGCTGAACGGAATTAGAAAATTGAATCCGCCTGAAGACAGGAGTATTTACCCGCCATTCATGCAGACTGCTGCCTGGTGGCAGCAAAAGATGAATACCCAATTAGCATCGTGGACTGAACTTCGGCACGATAATTTGCTTTATGCCAAACAGTCTTACACCGGCATACCGGTTTGTTCTTTCCCATACAGCTATGTTGAACCATTTCCGGAACTTTATGAAAATCTCTCTTTGCTCTCTGAATTTGCTCAAACAAAATTTCAAACACTTAATTTTCCGGATCTCGCTAGAAAAACCTCTGTCGTTGATTACTTCTCTCATTTGAAAGGTGTCTGCGATACTTTGGCTTTGATTTCACAAAAGGAAATGGCAGGAATTCAATTTTCACCTGATGAAATTTTATTCCTAAAAAGAATGATTTACGATCAAGTTGTAACTTATGATAACCCGCCTTATGACGGATGGTACCCCCGATTGTATTATAGTTATTCCGATCCGCAGCTTGCAATACAAGAACCCGATGGATTTATTGAAAAAGATTATTTAGTTGCAGATTATCACACGTCACCTGCTGATGAAGCCGGCACAATAGTAGGCTGGGTAGCACATGCCGGCACCGGTCCCATGGATATGGCTGTAATGTCTGCAGTAATGCCTGATGGTGAACACGTTGCTTTTGCAGGTCCTGTAATGGGCTATTACGAACATGTAACTACAAACTTTTTAAGATTGAGCGACACAGAATGGGAAGATACTTATTTGGCATTGGCACAAAGACCGGATTGGGTAAACTTATACTTGGCAAATTCGAATGGCGAATCTAGGGGCTCGGGTGCAACTTTAATTACAGGAGTTGAAGAAAACAAAAATACCGTTATTCCCGAAACTCATTTAATAGCGCAAAATTATCCCAATCCCTTTAATGCTTCTACAATAATTGCTTTCAGCATTCCTCGAAATCTCACTAACTCATTAACCGAGCTAACAGTTTATGATATCAAAGGTGAAAAAATAAAAACACTTCTGAATGAAGTTCTTCCAACGGGAAATTATTTGACCAGTTGGAATGGGATCAATTCAGAGGGAACGAATGCTGCAAGCGGCATCTATTTTTATGAATTAAAAGTAGGAACTGAAAAATTTGTCGGTAAAATGAATTTACTGAAATGACAAACGGTTGAAACCGTTTTCTAGGTTCTATGTTTCTTCCATCTCCAACGGCTGAAGCCGTTGGTTTTCGTTTGCACTTTGCACTAACCAACTAACCAATGACTTCAGTCATTGGGAAAAAGGCAAAGCAAAGAACCCACCAACCGCTTCAGCGGTTTGTATAGGACTTATAAACCGAGATAAAAGTTTCATATTCATCAGAAAAACCTTTGTCTCTGTGATGTTCTTCTTGATTCTTTATATATTTTTTAACCGTATTTAATTTCGATTCAGAAACGGAAAACACACCGTAACCCTTACCCCATGCAAATTTAAAACTCACTTGTTCATTGATCCAATGAGATGAACTGCCTTTTAATAATTGCATCACTTCTTCAATAGTTTTATTAGTTGGTAACTCAATCAATGCATGAACATGATCAGAGTTAACATAATTCATAATCATGGGAATAGATTTATCATTCGAGTAATTATATAAATATTCAGAGACTGTTTTACGAAAAGATTTATCTGCAAGAGATTTTTCTCGATTTTTAGTGCCCCATATCAAATGGAGTAGTATTTTTGAATAAGAGCGAAAAGACATAATTTGACCCAATTTAACTAAAACTCAATTATTTGTTTTTAATTTTTTATTCATTTTCACTACACACCGGTTGAAGCTGTTGGTTAATCACGTTACCCTTAACCAATGACTTCAGTCATTGGGAAATTGGGAAAGCAAACCAAAGTAAAAAACCGCCAACCGCTTCAGCGGTTTTCCGGGTTCGTTAGCTCTTTACTGCTGAGGGACCGCGCAAAATTCTAAAGGGTAAAGTTATTATTGCTTTCAGAAAATCGAATACTGCTTTAACCGTAAAACCAATTAATCGGAATGGCAGCAGAATCAGCCAGACAATTGGGTAAAGAATCAAAGCCGCTATTGCCAGCGGCCAGCATACAACCAATAATATCAGCCATAAAATAAAAGTCGCCATAATAATCCTTTTTGGTCTTGAGACGAAAACCAAGGAATTATGTTCCGATTAAAAATCACTCCCTCCAAATGAGCTGAACATTGATGCAAAGAATGTAAAGAAAAAGATTAGATATAATGTAAAGAGCACCAATCCGATAATTATCATCACTTTATAAATAAAGAAAAATTTATTCTGCTGCTCCAGAGCCATTCTTAGTGATTCAAAATTATATGAGTTTTTAAATGAAGAAAACGAGTCGGAAGATTCGCGCAAGCGCAGCCCTGCAATAATCATAGGGATTCCTACAATAGCTCCAACAATTGTTAAACAGGTAATTGCTCCGTAAATAATGGTGAATAGCCCCACGAAACTCATATTAGAAGTCATTTTACTCACCATCATTCTGAACTCGGGCGAGGGTTTCGGTATTTGTAAATTTTCGGATGTCTGGTTGAAATCGTCCATATTAATTCCTTTTATTTGGTGGGAGTTTTTATGAATGAACTACTCATTAGCTCTGATCAGCGTATTGATTATTGATTTAAATTAAAATATAACTTGTTTAGAATTAAATCAAAAACAAAAGCCGAAAAACGGTTAAAACCGTTAGGACATGCTTTTGATTTCTGTCCAAACCCAATGGCTGAAGCCATTGGTTAATGGAATGCATAATCTGCTTTTTCTAATATCCCCATAGCTTCAGCGATGGGGATATCCAATCCGAACCCCAAACCACTAACCGATTTATCGGTTTCCCGAGAGTTTAATCAGAATAGGCTTCTATCATTCCGGCAAGTTCTCAGCCGGAATCTAAATTTCTTCGAGAATGACAAACTTAAACTCTTGGCAATGACTCACAAATCAAAGGATTTCAAAAATCGTTACTTAATTGCCGGCAAGCACAACATAATCCCATGCACCAAGTTTCATTTTTTCACTTGCCGAAAGCGTGACAGGTTCTTCAGACATAATGTTTTTATACCTGCCGGCTAGCGGCTCACCACTGAGTTTAAATTCAACTTCCTCATCGGAAAAGTTAAAAATTGCGGTAACTTTATCGCCGTCTTTCTCTCGAGTGAAAGCAAAAACCTTTGCGCTGTCGGATACATTTAGCACAGCAGACAAGCCCCCGCGATCTCCATTTCGTAAAGCTTTGTTTTTTTTCTTCAGTTCAAACAATTTTTTATAAACATCATAAAATTTGTGAGGCTTCCAGGTTATTGGATCTTTCTCGAAGAAATCCAACCGTTTATCAAGCCCTGCTTCCTGACCGCTGTAGACAAGGGGCATTCCCGGTACAACGCAAGTTAAAACTCCAAATGCTTCTGTACCATCTCCCAATCTTTCAAACACTGTTCCCTGCCAGGTATTCTCATCGTGATTGGTAGTGAATGTCATTCTAAATGCATCCGCCGGATACTGTTCTGCTTCTTCTTTAAAATGAACCGCGATTGCAGAAGCATCTTTATCTCCCGCAGCAATTGAGTTCATAACATCCTTCAATTGCCAATTATATGTCATATCGAATGCGTCATCGTGCATTTCAGGTTCACCGGCTTCAGCAAGCATAAACACAGTTTTAATTTTATCGAGTTCGATACGTGCTTTCTGCCAAAAATCTAAGGGAACCATGGCGGCAACGTCGCAGCGGTATCCGTCGATGTTGCACTCTTCAATCCAATATTTCAGTGCACCAATCATATATTCCCGCATTTCCGGGTTATCGTAATTGAAGTCGGCAACATCCCACCAATCATCTACCGGAGGCACTAAATTGCCTAGAGAATCTCGCGTGTAAAAGTCGGGATCGGTTTCTGTTAGCGGATTATCAAACGCCGAATGGTTGGCAACCCAGTCCAAAATTACGTACATCCCCAATTCGTGGGCTTTACGTACAGTTTCTTTAAAATCATTCAATGTGCCGAACTCGGGATTAACTCCTTTGTAATCCTTCACTGAATAGTAGCTTCCCAATGTTCCTTTTCTATTCACTTCACCGATTGGATGTATCGGCATGAACCAAATGATGCCTACGCCCATATCTTTGAGTCTCGGAAGGTGTGCGTCAAATGCTTTAAATGTGCCTTCATCCGTGTACTGACGAATATTAACTTCGTAAATAGATTTGTTGTAACTCCATTCGGGGGGCTGAACTTTAGCGGCCGTTTCATTAACCGGTTCCGATTTCTCGCAGGAAATCAGAAAGCCGAAGCTGATAAATATTAAACTCAATAAGATGAAACTAATTGTTAATCTCTTTTTCGCAGAAAACATTTTTTCTCCATTATTAAGAATTTTATTTTTGATCAAAAAAATAGTTATTAAAAATATTATTTATTGATATTTTTAGATAAAAGAATAGGAAAAAAATGAAAAAAATTTTAGCTGATCCTGTAATGAAATTTTTCATTAGTTCGATGGGACTGGTTGTAATATTCATGGTGCTCAAAGAACTTCAGCACATATTTATTCCATTTGTGATTGCCTACCTTTTGTATTTTATTTTTGAGCCGCTAAATAACCTTCTTACAAAAAAGAAAATTCCACTTTTTGCCGCGATTATTGCGGACCTAATTATTATTGTCGGATTGATATGGTCAATATCACGTGTGATCATCAGTTCATTTAGTCAATTCGGGCAGGAGCTGCCGATCTATGAACGGAAATTGAATGGCTTAGTGAGCGGGACAGCACAGGCGTGGGGCTTGACAGATAAAGCACTTACTAAATTTAATTTAAGTGAGATCCTAGCCGGACTAGATTACGGCGGTATCGCCAGCGGATTTTTTAGTTCAACTCTTTCGGTTTTCTCAACTGTATTCTTTGTTCTATTCTTTTTTATTTTTATCAGCAGCGGGCACTTAAAAATTTTAGAGGCAATAAAAACCAGATTCTCGGAAGATGATGAGGAAGATAAAATTTCGGAATTGCGGCACGAATTAGAAAAATGCACTGATGTTGATGAGAGAAAATTATTAGAAGAAGAAATAAGCAAACTTGAAAATCAAAAAAAAGGCACAATTGAAGAAACCTTTAAAGATATTACGAGCAAAGTGCAGAAATACATATCAACCAAATTTTTGTTGAGTCTGTTGACAGGTTCATTGGTTGGAGTTATCCTTTGGATATTCGGTGTCGACTTCGTTATCGTTTGGGCTGTATTAACTTTTCTGCTCAACTTCATCCCGAATATCGGTTCGGCGCTTGCAGTAATTTTTCCAACTCTCATGGCATTGGTTCAGTTTGAATCTTTCGGCTACACAATAATAATTGCAGCCATTATTGTGGCTGTGCAGAATATTATCGGCAATCTTTTAGAGCCCAAAATTTTGGGAGATCAGCTTGGACTTAATCCCCTTGTGATACTTCTTTCCCTTTTACTTTGGGGATACATTTGGGGAATAATGGGAATGTTCCTTTCCGTTCCGCTTACTGCGGTGCTTAATATCATCATTTCCAATTCCAAATCTGACAACTTGAAATTTGTAAGTGAATTGATGGGGAATTAGATTTAATCAAAATTGATATTTCATGTCGAACGAAACATAATCTTCTGTTTGATATCTCAGATCAATAAAAATTCCGTAAGATATCTCAGCTTCGGCGCTAAAAACTACTCCGAATTTTTGCTTAGCAAAATCACTCTTTTTGACCAAATCAAAATTATTAATATCCCGTTCAAGTCCGTTTATTCCCAACTCGTCGCGTTTTGCCACATTATGCTCATATGTTAAACTAACATATGAATAGGTTACCCCTGTAGCAATGTGCAGCCAAGTAAATGGATAATAAACAGGTGTTAAAACATAAGAACGAAGAACAAAGAATTTTTGATTTTGTTTTTTACTAATAGAGTAGGTCGCAATAAGGTGCCGAGCATATATACTGTTTGGATCAACAACAAAAAAAGGTATTACATAGTCTTCTTCAGTATTATTATTAGTTGATGCTCTTGATAAAATGTAATCTGCCTCAATATTTAGATAAGAAAATAAGGATTTGCTTTCTCTTAATCGAAATTTATAACCAACCCCAAAATTTATCGAGGGAACAATATCCGTTTTAACATTATGAAACTTGGCATCAACAATTTTTTGGCCAATTAGATTTTCTTCGACCACATAAAAATCATCTCCTTCTATACTATTAAATTTACCGATGCCGCTTCCTATTTTAAAATAAAAACCTTCTTCCTGCTGAATTTTTGGTTTTAATACTTTGATTAAAAAATCTATCAAGGAATGTTCTATTTTCTTCAATTGAATATGCTGATAGGAATCCGAAAATAAAAATTTATTATTAAGTGCATATTGGTTAACCTCATCCAAATCAATAATTAAATTCTGCGAATACAAACTATCTAGCGATTTAACAATCCGTTTCGATTCTGCCTCAATGAGTTTATCATAATTTTTTGTTTGGGAAAATTCAATTTCGGGATCATTTGCAAGATGCTTGTAATAAATATATTTCAGTCGCTGATCATTCTTGAAAAATACTTTAGGTGTTTTGGTTTGAAAATTATCATCAGCTAGAAAATCATCCAAAATATTTGAGACTAAATTTTCATGCAGTTGATTTAAGCTTCTTGAATTCAATTCGTTCAGTTGCTCTTCCGCCCAATCATTCCTCAATATTAACAAACTGTCTCTTAACGTCTGCAGTTGATTATAATAATTAGAATCATTATCGCTTATTTTTTCTACAAATTTCTTTTTGAAGTGTTCGATATAATAGCCGGCTAAAACAGGGGAAAACGAAGTATAATACTGAAGATTTGTTTCGACGGTGCTTTTAAATTCATCGTTTTGAAATACTACATCAGGAAGTTCATTTTTGTATAAATCTGCTAAACTTTGTGAATAAATCAGTTGGGCACAGATTATCCAGAAAAATAGTAAACTTTTGATTTTCATTTTGATACCCTTTTTTCTACTGGATACATAACTTGACGGAAACATTTTAATTTTGTCATATAGATTTTCTAACAGCTCTTTATTGCTAACTGCAGTAATTAAAATATTAATCTCTTACTCAAATTCTCTGAATCTAAAATTCATAAATGAATAGATGGGGAATTAGAATTGATATTTGATATCAAACAGAAAATCAGCCAATATTCTATAAGTAAAATCTACGATTAAATTTTTTCCAAGATTTAACTCTGCACCTATTAAAGCTCCAATTCTATTCCTGTTGAACTCAAAATTTTTAGTGATGTCATAATCATTTTTGTCATCATCATCACTAATTAAACCCAGCAGTTCGTCTCGTTTAGATATATCATAGCTATAAGATAAATCGATATAATTATAATTGATACCACCGGTAATATGGAACCAATGAGTTAAATAGTAGAGGGGTGTTAATACCGAGAATCCGAATGTCATGACCTTTTCATTTTTTCTATCGCTAATAGTATAGTTTGCCCTAAGATTATGGGCAACAATGCTGTTTGAGTCTAGAACAAAATATGAGATGCTGGAAGTATTAGTGCCATCTGTTCGGTCTTCCAGTTTTGAGAAAACTTGAAAGTCCCCTTCAATCGTAAGATAGGAAAGAAAGGTTTTTTCTTCTTTTAGTTTAAGCTTGTATCCCGCCCCTATACTCACAGAGGGTAATAGAACCGTTTCCAACTTATTGAATTTTGCCACAGCTCCATGGGTACCCAACTTTTCATCTATAATATAAAAATCATCTCCTTCAATTTGATTGTATAGTCCACCAACCCTCAATTTAACGAAGAAACCTTCACTTTCCTTGACCTTAACATTCAGAATTTTTTGTAAAAAATCTAATAAAGAAAAATCTGATTTTGTTTGATGAAAAGCGATGTAGGAATCACTGAATAAATTTCTGTATCTTAAAGCGAATTGTACAGTGCTATCAATATCGGTAATTGATCGAGAGTGGTATAAACTATCAATTGTGTTAATAATTTTTTTTGATTCCGCATTTACTAATTCGCTATAGTTTTTATTTTTGTCGAAATCAACTTTGAGCTTACGCAAAATATATTTGTAGTAATAATATTCGAGCAATCTCTCGTCTTTAAAGAATAACAACGGATTTTTCGATTTAAAGAATTCGTCAGTCAAAAAATCATCCAAAATATTTGAGACTAAATTTTCATGCAGTTGATTTAAGCTTCTTGAATTCAATTCGTTCAGTTGCTCTTCCGCCCAATCATTCCTCAATATTAACAAACTGTCTCTTAACGTCTGCAGTTGATTATAATAATTAGAATCATTATCGCTTATTTTTTCTACAAATTTCTTTTTGAAGTGTTCGATATAATAGCCGGCTAAAACAGGGGAAAACGAAGTATAATACTGAAGATTTGTTTCGACGGTGCTTTTAAATTCATCGTTTTGAAATACTACATCAGGAAGTTCATTTTTGTATAAATCTGCTAAACTTTGTGAATAAATCAGTTGGGCACACAATACCCACAGAAAGATAATAACTTTTAGTCTCATTTTTAGACCCTATATTTTTTGAATATGAAAAATCTATAACCAAAATTGTATAGTGAATAATTTATCACAATCGAAATACTTTATAATGACGGTCCAACCCGAATACTCAATGAAACCACATTAGGCGTTTTATACTGCAGTCTTAATGTAAATATTTTAGACATATTAAAATCAACATATGCCAAAGCAGAGATTCTATTTTCAATATGTTCAAAGGAATTTGTTTTATCGTAGCTCACCAAATTTACCGGCGTACTGCTTAACGTTTCATCGTTCCTGCTGTTTTTTATATCATATGAATATTTTAAATATCTGTATTCAACCCCCACACCGGCACTGAAATATGATTCGAAGAACAAAGGAATGGAACTGCTGAACTTGAAACTTAACAGGCTGGAATTTTCAGGTTCACTTATGAAATACTTTGCAGTGTAATCGTTGTTCATGTTTCTGTAGGTTCTGCTGGCGGAACGCGGTAAATTTTCGGGCTCATTTAAAAATTTTAAAATGGAAAGTGAGCCGCTAATATCAACGTGCGACAAAAAAGACTTTTGATCTTTAAGTTTTATTTTTGCTCCGACTCCGAGATCAATTAAAGCTACAACTTCATTTTTAAAAGTCTCTGAAATATCTACAATTGAATTTGTTGTTCCCAGCGTTTCGGCAATTGCAATATTATCTTCGAAGCTATAATTTTCGTATAAACCTTCAACAAAAAGATAAACCTGATAATCTTCGAGGGAGGATGGAGAATAAATTCGAACAAGCATTTCGCCCAAAGTGAAATCGGTCTTTAAAGGTATTTCGCCGCTGTATGAATTCTTGAATAAAAATTTATTTTCTAAAATGTACTCTAAAAACTTTTCGGATTCCAGCTCGGTTCTTTCATAACCTGAATAAATATTATTCAGATAATTCACTTTGTCGCGTATTAGGGAATAACACTTTTTGTAATAATCGTTTTTCGGTTCATAAGCTTCATCGTTCGATTTATCCAAATACTTCAAATAAAAATAATAGATCTTATTTGTATCTGCTCCATTATCGAGCAGGCTGACGTTTTCCGTAAAATAGTCTTCTACAATTGCTTTTGATTTGCTTTCGATCAATTTGTTTTCTGTAGAATTATTTATGATCTCTTTTTCAGAGAGAACCCATTGATTTCTGAGTAAAAGCATTCTGACGGTTAGATCCGAGAGTTTTTTTGATAAATTTGAATCCGGATCATTGATACCCATTACGTGTTTCTTGTGTAGATGATCAATATAAAAGTAAACCAGTTTGGGTGAAATTGAAGAATAATATTCGAGATTTTTTTCCACTGTCGATCTAAATTCGGTATTTTCTAAAATTATCTTAGGCAAACTCTCCTTAAAAAGTTCGACATAGCTTTGTGAATAAATCAATTGGACGCAGATTATCCAGAAAAATAGTAAACTTTTGATTTTCATTTTTAGACCCATTTATTAATTAAGTACAAGACACCTTCACGTTTCAGAACAAGTATTAGAACTTAATACATTAAGGTGTTTTTAGCAACTGAAGTTTTATAAATTTACAATATTTGGCAAATCCTTAATGCTGTTGATAATAAACGTGGGCTTAATTTCTTCAAAAGAAAAATTTTCATCATTAGTTAATAGACATGTATCAATCCCGTAATCATTTCCCCCTTTGATATCGGAGCTTAAGCTGTCACCAATCATCAGCACATTTTCTTTCGGAGGATCGCCGGCTAACTTAAATGCGTAATCGAAATATTCTTTCTGTGGTTTTGCAACTCCAATTTCATCCGACACAACTATATCTTCAAAGTATTTAATAATAGATGAAGCATTAAATCTGGGTCGCTGCACTTCTTTTAATCCGTTTGTAACCAACAGCATTTTAACTTTACCGTATAATTTTTGCAGCAATTCTTCGATACCGCCTAATAATTTTGTCTGTTTAGATAAATTAAGCAAATACCGGTCGCTAAAATTCTGGGGATCGAAATCTGAATTCAGTCTCACTTTTAAATCTTCAAATCTTTTCACGCGCAGTTTTTGTGTGTCAATTTTACCCTGTTCAAAAAGTCTCCAAACCCTGCCGTTTACTTCTTTGTAAATTTTAAGAATCGACTCACTGTATTCAATTCCGGATTGTTTAAATAACTCTTTTAAAGCTGCTGTTTCGGCAAATTCATAATCGAATAACGTGCCGTCGGCATCGA
>JAENZU010000718.1 GCA_016841125.1 Melioribacter sp.
GAAGAATGGCAGACGCCTGTGCCTGCCTATTTAGTTTTACTTGGCGATATGAGTTATGATTACCGGGAATTATTATACGACAGCAGACCCAATTGTATCCCATCAATACCTCACCATTCTACACGCTATGGTTTAGCTGTTGCCGATAATAATTTTGTAACTGTTGCCGGAGACGATTATATACCGGATATGGCAATAGGCAGGCTTTCATGTGAAACTTTGGAAGAAGCAAATATTCTTGTTAATAAATCAATCCAATATCCCGCTGATAATGGCAAAGAATGGAAGCAGCGAGTTCTTCTAATAGGAGCCGGTCAGGATGAGCAGGATGAAAATAACTTTGGGTTTAATTACCAGAGCATACTGCTTCAAGACTTCTATATTCATCCAAAAGGATACACAACATCCAAAGTATTCAGATACCCAAATAAACCTGAATATCTTCCATTTCAAGGGGACAGCCCGCAAATTAGGGAGAAATTCAATGAAGGTGTTGTTATGGCAAATTTCTATGGTCACGGAGGCGGCTATCAATGGGATCTTGTTTTTACTACCGACGATGTTGTTGCTTTGCAGAATGGCGGCAGGCAGCCGATTGTTTCCTCGGTTACTTGTTACACAGCTCACTTTGATAATCAAAATGTTTTCGGTGAAGTATTTAATAAATTACCTGATGGGGGAAGCATTGGTTTTTGGGGAAATACCGGTCTGACCTTTTGGACATATGGAATAAGCATTAACAAAAAATTATTTGAAAAAGTATTCACGGATCTAAATCCGACAATAGGAAATGCACTTGTAAACACTAAAATTGATTTCGCTTCGGGCGGCACGAATAAATTAATTGACGATAATTTAGCGCTCTTCACTTATTTGGGAGATCCGGGAGTTACGCCAGCCGTACCAAGAAAACCCGATTTTTTAATAAAGGGAAGTGAAATTTCTGTCTCACCTAGAAGTCCGCTTGTTGGTGATACCGTGGTGATTAAATCTAAAATTAGAAACCTCGGCAGAGTGTTCACCGGCGATTCTGTATCGGTAGAAATGCAGGTTGACTATTTAGACACTTCGTATGTTTTTTCGAATTTTAAATTTCCATCCTACGGCGAACTTGATTCAATTCAAGTGAATTGGGCACCCGACAGAGCAGGAGTAGTTAATCTTAAAATTTCGCTTAACTCTGATGCTGCCATTGACGAAGATGATTTTAGCGATAATATTGCCGTAAAAACTTTTTCGGTATTTGATTTGAGCCAGCCAAATATTGTTAAACCTTACGACGGTATGTATACTAATTTAGATAAAGTTGAATTTGTTTTTGCAGACATCGGTTATTACGTTGATTTGAATCTTCTCTATTTTATTGAAATAGATACCACAATTAATTTTACCTCGCAAATAATTCAGACTGAAGCCATTGTTCCTACCGACGGTATAGTGAAGTGGCAAAATAGTGTGCCGTTGAGCGAAGACCTTTATTTTTGGCGTACCAGACTTTATGATGGAGAAAAGTATAGCGATTGGACTGAGACCCGTACATTTACAATTACAAATAATGCGGATGAAGGTTATTTAGCAATTCACAATCAGTTGAAGCTTTTTGAAACTTTTAATTTTAATTATGATAATAA
>JAENZU010000719.1 GCA_016841125.1 Melioribacter sp.
CACCTAAAACTGTTTTAATTACTTCAGGTCCGGTAATAAACATTTTTGAAATATTATCTACTACAAAAACAAAATCAGTTAGGGCAGGGGAATAGACTGCACCGCCGGCACAGGGTCCTAACACAATTGATATTTGGGGAATTACACCCGAAGCTTTTGTATTGCGGTAAAATATTTCGCCATATCCGGCAAGCGAATTAACCCCTTCTTGAATTCTTGCACCGCCGGAGTCGTTGATACCGATAAGCGGCATTCCCATTTTAAGCGAATAATCCATTATTTTGGTAATCTTACGTGCATGGGCAAGACCAAGTGAACCGCCGGCAACAGTAAAATCTTGTGCAAAAATACCAACCGGGTGATTTTCAATCAAGCCTGTTCCGGTTATGACACCATCGGCGGGTAATTCTTTTTTGTCCATGTTAAAATCTAAACATAGATGCTTTACGAACATATCAGTTTCGTGAAATGAGTTTGAATCGAGTATAGTTTCAATTCTATCACGCGCGGTCATCTTTCCCATGGCTTTCTGCTTTTGAATCGCTTTTTCTCCGCCGCCCTGAGACACTTCCGACTTTCTTTTGAAGAAATCAAATATTTTGTTTTTCAATGACATACCAATTTTCTCTTTATGTTGAACTGAACGTTAAAAATTAATTTTACAATCTTAAAGTTAGCGATAAATGACGACACGGAAAACTTATTTATTAAACTTTTTAAATCCGGAGGGATCAATATTTTCGAAGATGATATTATCGGCGTATTTTTCCGCTTTTTTGAGTTTATCCTTTGAATCGATTGTCCATGCTAAAATTGGTATTCCCGATTCTCTAATTTTACTAACATTTTTCTTTGGCAGGTTTTTGATATCATATCCTACAAAATGAGGCTGCGCAAGACTTTTGAAAAGTAGACGCCTTGGGATTATAGTTTTATATTTTGCTAATTCAGCATCACTTAATTTGCTTCCTAAAAAGCCTCTTGTTATTTCCGGTGCATTGTCTTTAAACCAAATTATTGAAAATGGATTAAAACTTTGTATAGCTACTTCACCGGAGTAGTTTTTTAACTTTTTATTTAATTCGATTGATAAAGAGTTTGACATTGTATTATTCTTAAGTTCTATCAGCAGAGGTACCTTTCCTGAAACAAGTTCAAGGACTTCCTCTAAAAGAGGGATTTTTTGATCACTATTAAAGAGTCTGAATTTGTGTAAAGAATCTTTTGTCAGATCAAAAGTTTTTCGGGCATTTCCGCAAGTTCTCATTAAATCCGCATCGTGAAATGCAATAATATTATTATCTTTTATTAGCTGAATATCAAACTCAATAGGGTAGTTGTGACTAATTGAATTTTCAAATGCTGCTAGTGAATTTTCCGGAATTTCAGTTCCTTTGTGCAATCCTCTGTGAGAAATTGGACAGTTAGTCAGCCAATTATCCATAAATTATTTCCGATAGAAAATTATTAACTATTATGAAGGTATTAACAAAATAATTATTTTAATACATAAAGAAAAACTAATAAAAATTGGTTATAAGGATTTGAAGAAAATAATTTCAATCGGGTTTATTTTAATATTTTTCATCGGCTGTTCAACCAGTTCAAAAGTAAGCGATTCCAATAGTTT
>JAENZU010000720.1 GCA_016841125.1 Melioribacter sp.
TTAATTATTTTCGGCTGATTTAATAATAATTTTTATAGGAATGTTTCATCTTAATTTAGATCGTATTTCCTTTTAACAGCCGGTTATGCAAAACAAATTATTTTACATAATTAAATTTAGTCATCTTAAAATTTGGGCGCAATAAAATACGACAGCTAAATCGATAAAAATCAATTTTTCTTATTATTTGATTTAATTTCCAAATATAGTGAGTTAAAGTTTTAGGATAATTTGGGGATTAAAAATAAAGAGCATTTATCGTTATGATAAATGCTCTTAACATTAATAATTATAACTCGGTATGTAATTTCCGATAGTGAGAGACATAACAACGGCGCCAATGATTAGATAAACTACAACTAGAACAATTATTGTAACCACAAAGTAGCCAACCATCTTTTCTGCAGGAGGATTTTTAATTGATTTCATTCCCAAATAAAGAAGATAGAGAGAGTATAATCCTAGAATACTTAAAAATGAAAGCGCGGGTAATATACTAAATATTCCCGCTACCCAAACGGCGGTCTCGGCATAAATCACAATTTTGAGCGAACCGATTAAATCCTTTTCTGCTCCGAATGAGGGAGCAAGTGCATCAATTACTAGTGCTGTAACGTAAACTCCCGCTAAATTCATCACATAAGATAACACAGCCCAAGTTATTCCATTGCCGAATGGAATTGTGTAGCTTGCATTCATAAAACTTAAACCAAATACAGAGTAACCAATTAAGCCCGCCACAGATGGAATTGCGGCAAGAATCATTGCGTATTTTGTAAATAGCTCATTGATAGAGGTTTCTTCAGTTTTGATTACCTCCCACTCCGATTTGGGACTCAATAAAATATTCTTTGCGCGGTCAAAAAGATTCAATTTTACCTCCGTAGATTAATTAGCACATTTAATTTAGTGAATTTCAATCATTTTATTCTAAGGAATCTGATTATTCTTTTTAAATAAATTTAAATTCATTTCGTCGTACATATACATTTAATGTTTGATATAAATAAAAATCAATCCTCTATTAATTTTAGTTCATTAATTTTTTTATGAAGCGAAACTCTTGAAAGCCCTATCGAGTCCGCAGTTTTGCTGATATTGTAATTATGCTTGTTGAGATGATATTTTAAGTATTTAAGCTCAAAATTTTCAACCGTACTTTTTACTGCGGATTGATAGTCTAAATCAAAGAAGTTGTGATTTAGTGAGTTAGAATTATTTGAGGTAAATTCTTCAGGCAAATTCTCCTTTGTTACGTTTCCATTAGGAATTGTAACCGATAATTTTGAAATCAAATTTTGAAGCTCCCTAACATTCCCCGGCCATGAATAATTTATAAGATTTTTAAGAGAATATTTATCAAAAATAATATTCTTGTTTGAGGTTGAGTACTTTTCATTTGCAAAGTGATTTAGCAGCAAAGGAATGTCTTCTTTTCTTTCTCTTAAAGGAGGAACTTCAATTTCAATGACATTCAGCCGATAAAATAAATCTTCTCTAAACGCATTTCGCTCAACCAACTCGGTTAATTTTTTGTTCGATGCGGAAATAATCCTAATATCAAGTTGAATATTATCATTTGATCCGACCGGTTTTATTTGATGATCTTGAAGTACGCGCAATAATTTG
>JAENZU010000048.1 GCA_016841125.1 Melioribacter sp.
TTTCCTTTAAATCAAAACCAAAACTTTCGGGGTTATTGTGAATTTCCCTCGAAGCAACTATTCTAAACATATAGCGGGATGTTTCTTCATTTAAAATAAGATTATAGTAATTATTTGTTTTTTGTCTTTCAAGCTGATTTTTGACACCATCAAAACCCATATTGTACGATGCCGCAGCCAGCGCCCAGCTTCCAAATTCTTTGTAAGAATTTTTTAGATATTGGCACGCGGCTTCGGTAGCTTTTTCCAAATGGTATCTTTCATCAATATTGTCATTTATTTCGAGCCCGTACTTTCTGCCTGTTTCCTTTAAAAATTGCCAGAAACCAACAGCACCGGCAGGAGATATTGCATTGCTCAAATTACTTTCTATCATTGCTAAATATTTAAAATCTTTAGGCACTCCGTTCTTTTTTAATATTGGCTCTATCACCGGGAACCACCGGTTGGCTCTCTTCAAATTTATTATTGTGGCAGAGTGCCAATATGTGTTTACTATCAGCTCTCGCTCCATCCGCTCAAAAACGTCAAAATCTTCTATTGGAACTTTCTCGCCGAAAAGTTCTAAATTTTGAGGTACTTTAGGTGTGATAATTTTATAATTTTGCGGATAGTCTTGATCTGTATTACCATCATCATTTTTAATAGTTTGTGTTGCATCGAATGCACTAAAAATTAGAATAGCGGCAGCGATTCCTGTTAGTGTTGTTATCAATCTGCCTTTATATTTCATAATATTTCTCCCGAAAAGAAAATTAGTTTATTGTGTACCAGTATAATGAGATAAAAATTAAATTGTGTTATAGTTTGCTTAATTATATAAATAAAAATTATTTTAGAAGTTTCAATAAAAAAGTAAAAGCCTTTTCATCTAATTGAAAAGACCTTTGTGAAAGGAAGGAAATTTTTTGAATACCGAGGATAAATCAATATTAATTCTATTGTCGAATTTACCCCAAAAGGGTAAAGTTGAATGGATAGGACTTCGACCGGAAAGAAAAGCGGAAATTGAAGTTGTAAATTCTGTATTTGCTGAAGAGGGTAAAGGTTTGGTGGGGGATAGAGCTTATCATTCAATTTCTGAAAATCGACAAGTAACTTTAATTCAGTATGAACATGTAATGGCTCTTCCATCGTTATTAAATTTGCTGGAAGTTAATCCGGCACTGCTGAGGAGAAATATTGTAGTTTCAGGGATTAATTTACTCGCACTAAAAGGAAGGCAATTCAAAATAGGTGATGCAATTTTTGAAATGACGGGAGAGTGTCATCCCTGCAGCAGAATGGAAGAAAATTTGGGAGAAGGCGGCTACAATGCTATGAGAGGTCACGGTGGTATAACTGCCGCCATTGTTGAATCAGGTAATATAAAAATTGGCGATACGATTTTATTGCACAAAAATTTGGAGTTAATTTGAAGACGGAAGCAATTAATAATCAAAATAAATATAGTGAAGATGTAGAAATACTAAGAGTAAATGATAAAGAAATATTTTTGATCGGGACGGCACACATTTCTCAAATGTCAGCCGATCTTGTTCGTGAAGTTATTACTGCTGAAAAGCCGGATCGCGTTTGTGTTGAACTTGACGAACAAAGATATAAGGCGCTTTCCGAAAAGAAGAAATGGGAAGACCTAGATTTAAAAAAAGTCATAAAAGAAAAGCAGCTAAGCACATTGATGATAAATATTCTGCTTGCCTCGTATCAAAAAAAACTTGGCGAAAAATTGGGTGTTAATCCCGGTGTTGAACTTTTGGAAGCAACCAAGGCAGCCAACGAAGCCGACATTCCAATCTCTCTCTGCGACCGGGATATTAGAATCACGCTTCGACGAGCTTGGAACTCGATGAGTTTTTGGCAGAAATTAAAGTTGATGGGAACCGGAGCCTTCGGGGTTTTTGAAAAGCAGGAAATATCCGAAGAGCAGCTTGCCGAAATAAAAAAGAAAGATGTGCTGAACGAAATGATGCGTGAACTCGGAAAAGCTCTTCCTGTTTTGAAGAGGGTTTTAATTGATGAGCGTGATACATACCTGGCTCAAAAAATCAAAGAGAGCGAAGGACAAAAAATTGTTGCCGTTGTTGGCGCCGGACATGTGCAGGGCATTAAAGATACTTTAATGAAAAATGAAACTGCAGATTTAGAATCAATAAAAATAATTCCGCCCGTTTCACCAGTTTGGAAAATTATTGGCTGGGCAATTCCGGCAATTATTGTCGGGTCACTATTTTATATCGGCTTTAACAAAGGGAGTGAAGCAGCAAGCGATAATGTGATTTTTTGGATTTTAGCAAACGGTATCCCAAGTTTAATTGGTGCGGCAATTGCGCTTGCACATCCATTTGCAATTTTGAGTGCGTTTTTTGCTGCTCCAATTACAAGTTTAACTCCCGTTATCGGGGCAGGTTATGTTGTAGCCTTTGTACAAGTTTATTTTCAGCCGCCTAAAGTTAAAGAGTTTACAACTGTAAGCGAAGACGTTGGCAAGATTAAAATGTGGTGGAAAAACAAACTGCTGAAAGTATTACTAGTATTTATTTTAGCGGGTTTGGGCAGCGCAATAGGTACATACGTTGGTGCATACGAAATAATTAAAAATGTATTTAACTGATTTTAAAACTGGAAGATTTTATTTCCCCTAAGTTTTTTTAATGATACAATTTTAATGGTTTTGTAATTATTTCATTGCATGATTCAATTGAATAATAGCAGATATCTTCAATCAAGTTTGAAGTATCGTAAGTGATTTGATATTTTCCCGGTTGATGAATTTTATTTGTTAGTGATTCAATCGTTTCCCCATCGGAATTGTAAATGTGAACTGATACTTTACCAGCACTCGGGACATAATAATTAATTTTGATGGTTTTACTTTCCGGATCTTTCGAAGATTGTTCTATAGATAATTTTTCGTCTTCCTTTGATTTCAGTTCGATGTATTCGGAATAATATGCGTTTTCATTTTTATCAGCAAACCGAATTCGATAATAGGCTAATCCTTTAACCGGATTGTTGTCAACGAATTTATATTCATATAATGAGTTTAAATTTTGTTCAAAAACCTTTGGCGAACCAATACTTTCAAAACTAAGTTCACTGCATCTGCCGGAAGCTCGTTCAATTTCAAATATAAAATCTTCCTGATTCGCTGGTGAACTCCAGCTAATCACCACCTCATTTTCAAATGTGTTTAACGATATCGAATTTATAATAGATTCAATATCCAATAATTCCGGCGGATTGTCGGTTAACCCCAGACCACAAATTGGAGCTGTAAAAACTAAACAAAATAAAAGAAAATAATTTTTCACACTAAACCCTTTTAGATAATTAAAAATAAAATTGATACCATCGGCAATATGAATGAAAAGTAGGAAAGCAGTACCGCATTTTTCAATTTGACATTCACCATGACCTTGTACCAAATGTAGAAAATAAATGCTTCCAACAGACACATACTTAAAAAATAGGAATAATCAAACTGGAGAACTTTATTTACGCCGAAACTCAATAAAATCAAAACAATCATTGTAAGATCAATACCTGAAAAAAATATTCTATTGCCCATAAGTATCCTTCCGCGAACCATAATGAAAATTGTAAGAATCAAACTTAATGTTAAAAATGCGATCAAATTAATATCAGCTGAATTTATAACGGATATATTCATGGCAGTTCCTGCCGGAAGACTTAATCTCGATAGAGCAAAAAATATTGTAAAATTAAAAAAAACATTGAGATGGGAAATAACTTTTGATTTATATTGTTGAAAGAAGGATAAAATCAAAAGGGTAGTGCAGGCAATAATAATGAATAATAAATTGTTTAGACTTAAATTGGTTTCGATAGGAAACTCAAATAAAATAATTATCATTATCAGAAGTGTGGACAAAAAAACCAAAGAATGCTTTAGCATTAAAGTATTTTTGAGAGGATAAAGATTAATATATTGTATTAAATTTTCTTTGAGAATATAAATCCGTCTAATAAGACTAATGGTTGGTTTTACAAAAATTAATGTTAGAGCAAAAAATAGGAATAAAATTTCAGTTATTAGATGATAACCCTTCAAATAAAACAACGAAAGCAAAATGAATGAGGCTGAAAAAATTTCGATAACAAAGACAGTTATTTCATGTTTTACTTTGCGGCTATGAATTTCGTAATGAATATGACTGTTATCTGCTGTGAAAGGATTTTTCTTCATCAATATTCTTTTGAAGAATACTTTAATAGTATCAATTATCGGAACAGCAAGCAGCATTATGGGGAAAGTGAGATCAATCACATTATTCGAGTAACTTAAACTAGTCATAATTGAGGTGACAACAAGAAAAAATCCAAGTAACAAAGAACCGCTATCACCCAAGAATACTTTTGCAGGGAAAGCATTATACTTCAAAAATCCTAAAAGGCTACCGATTAGTGTAACAGATACGAAAATAAGAAAAGAGTTACCTGAAATTATAGAAAGCGCTAAAATAATTGAGAAAATTAATAATGAAAACCCGCTAGCTAATCCGTCCAAACCATCCAATAAATTTATAGAATTAATTACCCCTACAATAAACATAATCAAAACTACTTCATTCAAAAATGGCGGGATTTCATATTCAAATAATATGATACTGGTAAATTCCGGTTGAAAGTAAAGATAGATGAAAATTCCTGAAACTATCTGGATGGCAAATTTCAAATAACTACTCAATCCATTAATATCGTCTAAAATTCCGCACGAAATCAAAATTGTGAGGGAAATTAAGAGATATTTAAGTGACAGAAAATCTTCTGAATAAGTACTCATCATTCCCATCACAACAAAAAAGATAATTAAACCGCCCATGCGAGGAACAATTTCAGTATGTATTTTTCTTCCTGCCGGAATATCTACAATTCTGCTTCTCCTCAAATAAATTATTAGATAAGGAGTTAGGAATAATGTAGCTATAAAACTTGAGAAAAATACTAATAAGTAAGCCATCCGGATATCCGATTAATAGGAATTAAATACTTATTATCCCTTGAAATATTTAAGAAAATTTTCTTGTATAAGGTTTTAATATTTGATATTTCCGCCATTTCGAAAAGAAACTACCTAAAAAGGAATATTCCGTTTTTACATGAAAAGGGAATTAAAATAAATTACTTTTTAATTTAGATTTTCCGAAAGGATACTCTATTTCAATATAAAATCTTTGAAAATACTTTTGTGTTTTCTTTCGTTCGGTTAAAAAAACAGCATAACACTATTAAGGACTTTTAATAAATGTCTCAAGATCTAATATTGCATGAGAAAGATTTTTTTGATTACGTATTTTGTCCCTCAAATTTATCGGATTCAAAACTGAATTATATTACAGATAATGTATCAAATTTTAGAGATAAATTAGAATATTATCAATCGATGAGAATATTCATGGAAGAAGAAGATGTATCAGTAAACTTAACTAAGATAAAAGATGCAATTTTTCTCAATAACGCGTGAAATTCTAAACAATTAATAAGATTTTGACATCTTTTTGCGCTTGATTGCGATACATTTTCTCAAAAAGCGACATCCCACCATTTATTATTTCCCCATAATTCACTCTTTTTCAAAAGTTTCAATTTGGAACAGTATTTGAGTTCTATAGTGCGTTATGTTGTTTTTTAGCCCTTAAAGAATTAAAAGGCAAGCAATACTCAGTAAATACTTTCCAAATCACATTTTAGGTGAAAGCTTGCACAAAGAAAATACTATTATTGAACTGAACGAAGAATTGAAAACACAAATAAGTAAAAATATTTCTTCACATCTAAAGAGCTTTTTCAGACAGGATACAAATTTAGAAAGTATTCTGATGATCTATCAAAATCTATTTGAAAAACTCAATCAGGCAATTTTAATATATGATGCAGCAACAAAAGAGGTAATTCTATCGAATCCGGCTGCCTCAAGAACTTTAGAATATACACCTGACGAGTTATTGGGTAAAAAAATATTCGATCTTCATCCGAAACTTATTCTTAAATATGTTGAACCGATTTTCAATTCTATGATTGAAGAAAAAACTAACTCTGCTTCTTCAATTCCATTTCTTACTAAAAACAACGACCTTATTTATTTTGATGTTTATTCATCAAACATGAAACTCGGCAGCAAACATTGTTTGGTATTTATATTATTTAAATCATCCGCTATATCAAAAACATTTGATGATAATCTTATTTACAAGTTAGCTTTAAATTCATCCTCCGATGCGATTATTATAACAGATAATTCGGGAAGAATAAATATTCTTAACCAAAAAGCTAAATCATTGTTAAGATTAAATGATGAAAGTCATTTAGAGGAAAACAACGCTTTTAGCATGATTTTTTCATCAAATAAAGACGATAAAAATAATTTTATCAGGAAAGCAATTGCCTCAGAAAAGCCAAAATGTTTTGAGTGGTCTGTTATCAGCAATGAGAACCAGATCATCTCTCTGGAAGTTTCAATTTCGTTATTGCGCGAGTTAGATAGTAAAAAACGCGGATTTATTATTATAGGCAGAGATATTTCAGATAGAAAACGCGGCGAGGATGAAATCAAGAAATCGCTTGAGGATAAAGATTATTTGCTTAAAGAAATTCACCACCGCGTAAAAAATAATCTTCAAGTTATCCACAGTATTTTAAGTCTGCAATCCAGATATGTTAACTCTCCTGAGATCATCAAAGTAATTGAAGAAAGTCAAGATAGAATAAAATCAATGTCGTTCATTCACGAGTATTTGTATCAATCTAATGACATAACAAAGATTAATATGAATCACTATATAGAAAAGTTATGTGAATATTTGCACCTATCTTATAGCGACAGTGATAAGAATATCCGCATCAAAATGAATTCGCAAAATTTAAAAGTTGATTTGCAGACAGCTACGCCATGTGGATTGATTATAAACGAACTTGTTTCAAATTCTCTAAAACATGCTTTTAAAGATGTAAAACAGGGCGAAATTGAAATTACTTTTGCACTTATCCAAAATGAATACACACTTATTGTGAAAGATAACGGCAAGGGATTTCCGGATGAAAACAATATGCACTCATCCAATAGTTTAGGTATTAGGTTAATAAAAATACTCACAGAACAGCTCAAAGGTGAAGTTGTATTCAAAAATAGTAGGGGCGCAATCTGTGAAATTAAATTTCCGAATGATTAATATTATTAAAAGGTGTATAAATGAATAACGCTCAAATCCTTATTGTAGAAGACGAAAAAATCATCGCAGAAGATATTCAAGATTCTCTTAGAGAGTATGGTTTTGGTGTTGTTGATATTGAAAGCAATGGTGAAAAAGCAATCGAAAAAGCAGCTAAATTAAAACCGGATCTTATTCTCATGGATATTATGCTGAAAGGAAAGTTAAACGGCATTGAGACTGCATATAAGATCAATGATAATGAGAAAATACCAATTATATATCTTACCGGATCGGCAGATTATTATACTGTTGAAGAAGCAATTAGTACAAACCCATTCGGTTATTTACTAAAACCGTTCAACAAAAAGGAGCTTTATAAAAGCGTGGAAATAGCGATAAAAAAACACCGTACGTTATTGAGTAGTAACAAAACTTACTCGATAAACGCAAAAGAGGTTGAGGAGCATTTTTATAATCAGGTAAGCACAACTGAAATTGTACAGAAAGAAGAGCGTAAAGAAAATACTACTGAACCCGCCGAAAAAACGCACCCGTTTGCCCATGTTCTAAAGCCTTTTTACCAAAAAGGGTTAACGCTTAAAGATATCCTGAGCGAAATTGATTCTGAAACGATTACTCAGGTGAATCTAAATAAATTGATTGAAGTCAGTTTTAAATTAGCTATTTTCAACGTCCGTAGAAACATCAATAAAATATATAATATTAATAAAAGCGGTGATTTGACAGTAGAGGATATTGCCATAGAAGCAATTTCAAATTTATTTGTTACAAATGAAAAACGGAATATGCTGAATTTGAAATATTCACTTATTACTTGGAATAATCCGATTGAAAATGATACAGATGGTTTATATTTCCTCAATAAAATTGTAAGTATGAGAGTAAATCAATACCTGTATAAATTACTTAAAGAATCAGACCCTCTCTTTTCGAAAGTATTGGATGCAGTAAATCATTGTATTAAAAAAGATAACTATAAAAAAGTTGTTGCTTTTGGTAAAACCTATATCGTAGATGAAGGAATTGATGAAATTGATGGAGATACAATAACGGCTGAAGAACTAAACAATGTACCGGTTAATTTTGATTATACTAAAAATGATGTGCTTTCGAATTTATTTAAATATCTCGAAAAACATACAAGTTACTATCAAGCAATACCGTTGAACGCACTTGTTAAAAGAATACTATTCAATTATCAAAAAGATTACGAAAGTCAATCCTTTCATGTTTCAAGTCCAATGGATCGAATTTGCGTTGAAGACATTGTGAAAATTTCTATTGAAAAAACGATTACAATGTTAAAAGGGACCTATTTAGAAAAAGGAAAAATTTCGGAACAGGATGCATTTGTACTGGGAAAAACAATTATTGATATTGCAAACGATTTAAAAGAAGGACAGCTGAACTGGGGGATTTACAATTATTTAGAAGTCTACGTCCCAGATTTAACAAAAGAAATTTATAAGGACAAATATCAGAACATCTTAGAATATTTAGTTAAGAAGTTTAAGTCCTACGTAAAAGAACAGTACAATTAGAGTTACTCTGAACCCTTCTTCTTTTAATTCTAAAAGGAGAAGGGTTTTGCTCATTTATCATCAAATTAGATGAAAGCCTGCCTTAAAAAATCACAAGTTAAATTCAAAATTTTTAGTAAGAGAAGTTTTTGGGTAAGGTGATTAGATTAAAATTTTAATTTATAGAGATTCCGCCTTCTTGATTTTTTTCAGCTAAAGCTTTTAATATTGAAAGATGTTTCTGAATTCTTCCGCTAAATTCCGCAGTCTCATTTTCCCGCAGTTCATTTATTTTGGCTCCGAGAATGCCCGAAAATCCCATTACTGAATGAAATGAATCACTAACAAATGCTGCAATTTTATTAAGATTTTTTTCCCTTTTGGAAATTATTTCACCTAATATTGCCTGAAAAATATTTATTGAGGGTTTCAATTTTGTTAGTTCTATATCATCGAAAGAATGAACTATCTGGTGCTCAAGATTATCCAATATTTCCAAAACGTCTTTTATTTTGCCAATATTAAGACTTGTAATTGCAATATATGGTGATTCAACATTGTTAGGCAGCATTTGAAAAATACAATTAAAATATATCCACTTTTGAATGCTGCTTGTGAAGCGGATATTGACCGATACTTGCGCCGTTGGTTCATTTAGACTAGAATTAATAGCAAACTTTAATTTTTCTAATTCTTCAGGGTGAACAAGATCATAAATATTCTGGTTGAAAAGCTGCTTACTTTCGAAACCATAAGTTGCAAAAGCTGTATCATTGACATAATTCACAACGCCATTTTTATCAATGATTAGTATAAGTATTTGGGGTTCGTTTAATATTTGCTCAAAACTCGATTCAATGTAGCGGACGTGGAATAATACTTCGTTTAAAAAATTACGTTTTAGAACTTCAATGTTTTTTTCAATTTCTAAAGATTTGTTAATATCATCTTCATCCTCGAAATCAGAATAGAAATTTGAGTGAAAATTATCTTTTGATTGATTTAACAAATTTTTACGCTTGATGAATTCCTTTTCAATTGTTGTGGTTAATTCGCGGTTCCCAATCGGTTTGGCAAGAAAAGGGTATCCATACTCAAAAATTGTATTTTTCAAAATAGACTTGTCAAAGTGTGCACTCATAAATATTATGGACGATTTTTCTGTTGGTTGAATCATTTCGGCGAGCTCTACTCCATTAATTGCCCCGTCAAGCATAATATCTATCAACATAATATCAGGATTTAAACCGGAAATGTTGCTTAAAAATGATTCTGTATTTGAAAAACAATTTAGGACTTTATAGCCTTGCTGTTCAAGACTTTCCTTTAAACTATTTGCAATAATCAGATCATTTTCTACAATAACCACACTAATTGTATCTTTGGTGGAGTAATTGTTGTTGTCAGGAACCATCAAATCACGTCTTTATTTAATCTAGAGTTTGAAATTCAATTCTGAAAATACAAAAATTTAGTAAATATTAAAGTATTCACACTTATAGGTGATTAAAATTTCAAATTTTACGCCAATTATTATTGTGGGCAAAATAGTTAAAATTAGTTTGAATTTGAACGTTTTGCTTAAATTAAATTTATTTTTTGCGAGATTAAAGTGTAGTAATACGATGCATCATCTCATTCTGAGAGAAATACCGGAGCAGAACCCCCCAGTTCTCAGACTCCGGTATAATTCAGAACAGAATAATCAGGAAAGATTACTAGTAATGAAGCCATCTGTATTTTACCAATATATGAGTGATTAAACAATGGCACATATATGCGGTTTTAATGAAAAGTGTGGAATTTATTTTTACTTTGGGGTGGGGAGTATAAATAAACGTTGGGCAAGCTGGCTCGAATCACTACATTCAAGGTCAGACTTACCCACCGCTCTTGGAGACAAGAATTTTTATCTTATACCTTTACTGTAAAGTACTTTACCTATTTTTTTATCTTTAAATTCCTGGTGGTTAATAAACCAGTTTCTGAGCGATTTTACAAAGCCTTCGTCAACAACCGCCGACCCGGAATCAACCTTTTCAGTATAATCCGCAATCTTTTTCAAATACCTGTCGTGTTCAAGTTTATGAGAAATATAGTTAACAACATTTACTTGCTTCATATATTTCTCTTCAGTTTCAAAGCTTTTTTGTAACACTTTTGAGTATTGTTTCAGCAATACTTTTATCGTGTTGTCTGCTTCAAATCCCATAACATCATGAAGCGTATTGATAATCTTTATGATACGAAGATGCTGACTATCAATTGAACTTATATTCACATTTTCATACTCAGATACATCAATAAGGGCCATTCACGAACTCCCGTAAACTTAAAGGTTAATTAAAAACTAATTGCATCAAAAACAATACCAAAAAAACTTGCTATTTGTAAAATTATTAAAATATTGATTCAATTGTACCAATAATATATATGAAAATATTCCTTATTCGGAATTATTAGAATAAAATATGATAATAAGATTATAATTTTTTTAAACTTGAAGTAGTCGCCGTCAGCAAATTTTATTAGTTTCTTCCCGGGAGGTGTTTTTCGAGAAAAATCTTAAGTTTTTTTATTTCATAGGAGTCTGTTAACGCTTGAACCGTATTAATAAAATCTTCAAATTCAACATCTGACGTTCCATATTCGTTGATCGTATTTCTTACTAAAGATAAATCTCCTTTTAACGTTTGATTATACAACTTTTCAACCACTTCTGAAGGAGGCAGCACTATATCCTCATCGTTTATATTAATTTTATTTAGAAGTTTTTTCGGTTCATTTTTATTTTCATAAACCCATTCAAGTTCTAATAAGTTTTCAACCATTTTCAGTATTTGGTCAACATGAACCGGTTTCGATAGGAAGTTATCAAAGCCCGATTGCAAACTCTTCAATTCATTTTCGATGGCGGAACTGGTAGTAAGTGCAATAATTTTTATGTCTTTTAGCTGTTCCTTTTTACGAATTTGCTCAACTGTCTCAAAACCATCCATTTGCGGTAATATTAAATCCATCAATATGAGATTTGGTTTATTGCTTAAAGTTTTTTCTACTGCTTCATATCCGTTGTTTGCTTCAATACATTCAAACCCGAGCTTTTCAAAAAGTAAGACCAAAAATGATCTGTTTTCTTCAATATTATCTACAATAAGTACTTTTTTCCTTTCCCCTTTATAACCATTAATGTTATCGAACAAAGATCCTAATGTTTCAATCTTATCTTTAACCGCAGGAAGATCAAGTTTAAACCAAAACTTGCTTCCGACACCGAGTTCACTTTCGACCATTAACTTGCCGCCGAGCATTTCAACGAACCTCTTGCTGATAGTTAAACCTAACCCGGTCCCTTTCATCATTTTATTGGACTCTTTTATTTTTCGAAACGGATCAAAAATTAACTCAATATTCTCCTCCGGTATTCCAACACCTGTATCGGCAATTGAAAATAAAATTATATCACCATTTCGTTCGACGGATAAAGTTACCTTACCCGTATTCGTATATTTTATTGCATTATCAAGCAGGTTGAAAATTATTTGACTCAATATTTTTTCGTCGGTTCTTACCACACCCGGTAAATCCGAGCTAACTTTGAATTCAAATGCCAGCCTCTTTTCTTGAGCAGATAGTCTAAGTAATTCGGTAACTTTATTTAACATACCGATAAGACCAAAATTAATTGATTCAGGCTGAATGGAGCCAGCTTCAACTTTGGCAAATTCTAAAGGATCATTTATAAGTTTTTGGAGATGTTCACCACTCCGCTTTATAACTTCCAAACCGGCAATAGTTGAAGATGGCAAACGTGAGTCTTTTTTTAATATTTGGGCATAACCAAGAATTCCATTTAACGGGATTCTGAGATCGTGACTCATATTAGCAAGAAAATCAATTTTGGCGGCATTTGCTTGTTCGGCAATCTCTTTAGCTTTTTGTAAATCCTGCTCAAGAGTTTTAATTTGATTTATATCAGTATCGGTGCCCATCATTCTATATGCTTTGCCTTTTTCATCTCTTAAAATTACTACTCTGGAAAGCATCCAATGAGTTTGCCCCTTATCATCAATAATGCGATATTCAAATTCTGTTTGATTCGTCACATCGTCAAAACATTTCATGCGCTGCTTAATTAAAATTTCTCTGTCTTTCGGGTGAACATAAGAATTCCAATCTCTAACCGATTCACTCAATCTACCCTGATCCAACCCTAAAATATTGTTGATATTACTGCTGGTGTAGCGTTGATCTTTTTGCAAATCCCAGTCCCACACAATAACTTTGCCCGCCTCAATTGCAATTGAATATCTCTCTTTACTCAGTTTTAATGCTTCTTCAATATTTTTACGATCGGTAATATCGAGCATATAGGATTCATATTGTTTAGCTTCATTCAATGCATCACGAACA
>JAENZU010000721.1 GCA_016841125.1 Melioribacter sp.
CCATTGTATGTAAGATAAAGATAATTTGTTTGTGCAGGATATTCGGCAGCTAGGGTGTCGATCTGCTTTACAAAAGGTATTACATTTAATTCCTTGCGTAACTTGCGTATATCACTTTCTGCAATTCCGAATATTTTACCAAGTTGTTTGTCTGAAAATCCTTTACGTTTAGCTTCTAAAAGATTTTCGTGATCCAGTTCATTTATTTTACCGCTGCTCAGTTCGTTAAATACAGCAATTATATTTTTAATTTTATATAAAAACCATCTATCAATTTTTGATAATTCATGCAATCGGTCCACCGGATAATCTTTCTGTAACGCTTCGGCAAGCGCAAAGACTCTTTTATCATTCGGCAGCTCTATACTTTTTTCCAAGTCAAGAAATTCCATTTCATTGCCAATCACACCATCCTTGCCTACATCCAGCATTCGAATTGCTTTTTGAAGAACTTCCTCAAAACTTCTGCCTATTGCCATCACTTCACCGACGGACTTCATCTCAGAGCCTAATATAGTACCGACTTGCTTAAACTTCTGCAGATCCCACCTTGGAAACTTCAAAACAATATAATCCAGTGCGGGTTCAAAATTGGATGAAGTTTCCTTAGTAATTGTATTTTCAATTTCATTCAGCGCATAGCCGAGAGCTAGCTTTGTAGCCACAAAAGCTAAAGGGTAACCCGTAGCTTTAGAGGCCAGCGCCGAACTTCTGCTAAGCCTAGCATTAACCTCAATAATCCTGTAGTCATCAGAATAGGGATCAAGTGCATATTGTATATTGCATTCACCGATAATTCCTAGATGGCGAATAAGTTTAATACCAATGGAACGCAGCTTAAAGTTTTCCGCCGCCGACAATGTTTGCACTGGCGCAACAACAATGCTGTCGCCTGTGTGAATTCCCATCGGATCAAAATTTTCCATCGAACAAACTGTAATGCAGTTGTTGTACTTATCTCTTACAATTTCATATTCAACTTCTTTCCAACCATACAAAGATTCTTCAATTAAAATTTGGTTGGTAAATGAAAACGCGCGTTTTGCTTTTTCAACAAGTTCCTCTTTATTTTCGACAATGCCGGATCCAAGACCACCCAGCGCAAAGGCTATTCTTACCATTACCGGAAATCCGATTGCCTCTGCAGCCTCAACTGCTTCATTAACATCTACGACAGTTTTACTTACCGCTACTTTTAGTCCGGCTTCCGTAACCCGCTGAATAAATAGGGAACGATCTTCCGTATCTTTTATTGTTTCAACGCTTGTTCCCAGCACCTCAACTTGATTTTTCTGCAATACATCTTTTTCCCATAATTCGAGTCCGACATTTAATGCCGTCTGCCCGCCGAACCCGAGCAGAATGCCGTCCGGTTTCTCTCTTTCAATTACTTTCTCAACAAAAAATTCTTTTAGCGGAAGAAAGTAAACTTTATCCGCCAATTCCTCGGATGTCTGTATAGTAGCAATATTGGGATTAATCAATATGGTTTCTACGCCGTCTTCCTTTAGCGCTTTAATTGCTTGAGAGCCGGAATAGTCGAACTCCCCAGCTTGACCAATCTGCAGCGCACCCGATCCGAGAATTAAAACTTTTTTTATTTTCTTTTTTCTAATCATTTAATT
>JAENZU010000722.1 GCA_016841125.1 Melioribacter sp.
ACATGCTCACAGCATGATACAGTTTTTCATAACAATCGGGATGAGTGAACTTGATGCATTTAGAAAATATTCAAACTTATATCCTGATAACACAATTCTTTTAGTTGACACAATTGATACTCTTAACAACGGATTGCCTAATGCTATAAAGGTTTTCGAAGTGATGAAAAAAGCCGGTCATTCCCCTACCGGAATAAGATTGGATTCAGGGGATCTTGCCAGCCTAAGTGTTGAATCGAGCAAAATGCTGGATAATGCCGGCTTTAAAGATTGTGTGATAGTGCTTTCAAATGAATTGGATGAATTTACTATTACCGATATTCATAACCAGATAAAAGATAAGTGCGAAGAAAAAAAATGTGATGCCGATAGAATTATCAACAGACTTGCTTATGGAGTGGGAACAAATCTAATTACAAGTGCCGGGTCTCCATCTTTAAGCGGTGTATATAAATTAAGCGCTGTTAAAAAGTCGGGCAAATGGAAAGCTTCAACTAAAATTTCAGATTCCAGTGGAAAGACAACTATCGGCGGAAGAAAACATCTCTACAGACTATTTGATAGAAATAATTTTAGTATTGCGGATCTCTTAAGCCTTCAAAAAGTTGGGGCTGAACAAAATACAACTCACTTTTATTCCTATAATGATGGGAATAAAAAAATTGAAATGAATTACCACTCTTCTCAAAATCTGCATAAAAAAATTATAAAGGATGGAAAATTAATGTACCGCTTTAACTCACTTGATAAAACAAGAGAATTGCGAGATTCGGATTTATCAAAACTTGACAATAAATATAAAGAGATTTACAAACCTGCAGAATACCCCCTATTGGTAACATCAGAACTTTTAGAATTACAAAACCAAATTAAAACCGAAATGAAAAAAGGGAATAGCTAAGTTTTATCAATTTCGTTTTCTTTAACTAAGCTTATCACTATGCCGTCTTTCTCCGGTTCAAAATCATATTCCTCTGTAAATACCTCTAATTCGGAATCCGGATCCATATAAAACATCGGCATAATATTTTCTTCACCATGACTTAGAAGCAATTCTTCGAAGTTGTATTGTTTAGTCAATTTGTTGGTTTTGAAAATAAAACCGGAGTCTAACATTTCGTAAATTTTCCGGTATGTGAATTCAAGTCCAAATAATATTTTACCTGTAAGCTCGGAGGAGATTACATCCGATCGCTCTTCAGTATCTTCTTCATAAGCCAGTTGATAAACTTTATCTCTTCCGAACAGTCTTGAAAAATATAAAACCGCTAGCGAATTCACTTCTTTGTTGGGCGTAACGGCTAGTAACCTTCCAATTCCAGTAAGATCAATTTCATCAAAAATATACTCTGAATGGACACTTCCATAGTAGGTTTTTATCCCTTCAAGATTGGCACGCGAGATATTAGATCTGTTAGTATCAACCAATACAACTTTAAGGTCTTGCGCTTTTAGCGATTTGGCAATTTCAATGGCAGCAGGATGAGCACCGATAATTATGCAGCCTTGGGGTTCCGGATCAGCGATTTTAAACGCTTTTGCCAACGGCATTGCCGATAAACCGTAAACGGCTATTGTAACAACAATTATGAAGAACATATATGGAACCAGCAGCCC
>JAENZU010000049.1 GCA_016841125.1 Melioribacter sp.
AGAGAATTACCCTGAACTAAAAGACAACGAAAACCTTCTCCAATTGGAACAACAGCTTGAAGGAACGGAAAATAGAATAACCGTGGGTAGAATGAAATTTAATGAATCGGTTAGAGATTATAACACAACTATCAGAAGATTTCCCGCTAATTTTATTGCCGGTATTTCAGGATTCAATGAGAAGCAATATTTCCAAGCTCAAGAAGGAGCCGAAGAAGCGCCAAAGGTTGAATTTTAATCATGATAAAAATCTTTAAATATTTTGCAATTATTTTATTTGTCGGTAATCTCACTGCACAAGTTGAAATTCCGACATTAAAAAATTATGCAACCGATCTTACGAATAGTTTGAGCTCGGGTGAATTAAACCAGTTGAATTCCGGGTTGAAATCATTTGAAGACAAAACTTCCAATCAAATTATATTTTTAATGATCTCGTCGCTTGAAGGATATTCACTTGAAATGTATTCCTATGAAACCGCTGATAAAAATAAAATCGGGACGAAGGAAAACGATAATGGTGCACTGTTTTTAGTAGTGAAAGATGATCGAAAATTTAGAATTGAAGTAGGCTATGGACTTGAAGGCGCATTGCCCGATGCCCTTGCCGGTTCAATTCTTCGCAACGAAGTTAAACCCTATTTCAAAAGAGGAAATTATTTCGGCGGCATTAAAGCCGGCTTAGACGCAATAATGGCTGCCACTCAGGGAGAATATACAGCCAAACCTAAAACCAAAGAAGATGACGGAGATAAAGGTTTTGGATTTATCATCTATATCATAATATTTATTTTGATGGCAATCTTCGGTAAAGGAAGAAGAGGCGGATTTTTAAGCGCTATGCTCCTCGGAAGTATGCTTGGCGGAGGTAGAAGCAGCGGCGGCGGTGGATTAGGAGGCGGCGGCTTTGGCGGTGGCGGAGGTTTCTCCGGAGGCGGCGGTGGTTTCGGCGGCGGAGGTGCCAGCGGAGGCTGGTAATTTTTTCAATGATAATAATAAGATTGGAAGTATTTTAATTGTGTTGAACTTAATAGCTATCTTTATTATAATTTATTAAATGTTGATTGATATAAGCGAAGGAATAGAACTCTTTAATGATTCCAGGTTCTTTGAGGCTCACGATTATTTCGAAGCTCTTTGGATTGAAAGCAGCGGCAGAGAAAGGTTGTTTTACCAGGGAATGGTGCAAATTGCGGTTGGCTGTTTTCACCTTCTTAGCGGAAATCACCGCGGCTCTCTGAACCAGTTTAAAAAAGGAACTCAAAAATTAGAGAAATATCTTCCTAATTATTTTGGTGTAAATCTTGAAAAATTGCTGAAAGAGGTTGATGGTCTGATGCTGGATCTTCAATTACACTTTGATGATAAATTAGAAAAAATTGATATCGAAAAAATTCCAATAATAGAATTTATTAAACCCAATTAAATAGAAAGTAAGGAGACACACAATGGCTATTATGATAACAGATGAATGTATAAATTGCGGCGCTTGTGAGCCTGAGTGCCCAAACACAGCTATTTATGAAGGCGGTGTTGATTGGGAATTGGCTGGAAAGACCTACGGCGAAGGTGATGCTCCTCCTTCAGGCGCTGAAGGTTTCTATTCGGATGAATTCTTTTATATTGTACCGGATAAATGTACCGAGTGTGAAGGATTTCATGATGAACCTCAGTGCGCGGCTGTCTGTCCTGTAGATTGCTGTATCCCCGATCCTAACCATGTTGAAAGTAAAGATGAATTGCTTGCAAAAAAAGATCATCTTGATGGTCTCGGAAGATAACAGTTTATATTAACTTTTAAAACCGCAATTGCATTATGCCTTTGCGGTTTTTTAATGTGGATCACTTAATAATTACAAATTTTGTTTACCTCATTTTTATTCAAAAATTAAAAATAAACTTAAATGAAAATCGGCAATTACAAATTAAGCATTATCGAAACCGGCACCCTTGGTCTTGACGGGGGAGCCATGTTCGGGGTAGTTCCAAAACCTTTGTGGGTAAGAACAAATCCCGCGGATGATTCGAATCGTGTTAAACTGGCAGCCAGAAATTTGATTTTGGAAAACGGCGAGCGCAAAATTCTGATTGATACAGGAGTAGGTGCCAACTGGGATGATAAATTCAAACGGATTTATAATTTAGATCAATCAAAAAATACATTATTTGATTCTCTTAAAACTAGCGGTATTAACCCGGACCAAATTACGGACGTGATATTAACTCATCTTCATTTTGATCACACCGGCGGCGCAGTAATATTTGAAGACAATAAAATTTTTCCGGCTTTTCCCAATGCAAGATATTATGTTCGGAAGAAGCAGTTTGAATGGGCTAATAATCCTTCGGACAGAGATAAAGGCAGTTTTGTTAAAGACAGATTTTATCCTTTATATGAAGAAGGGATTCTGGCACTAATAGAAGGGGGTCATGAATTTGAGGAAGGAATTGAGCTCTTAGAAATTAATGGGCACACTTTTTCCCAGCAGATGGTTAAGATTTCGGATTCTTCCAAGACCTTACTTTATTGTGCCGATCTCATTCCATTTGCTTCGCATTTTCATATCCCTTATGTAATGGGATACGATCTGCAGCCGCTGATAACCGTGCTTGAAAAAAAGGAATATTTAGCTAGAGCAGTTAAAGAAAATTGGATCATATTTTTTGAGCATGACCCCGAAATAGTTTGCGCAACTGTTGAATCGACCGAAAAGGGTTTCAGTGCCAAAGAGACATTTAAAGGTTTCCCAGATGATCAGCAATGAATTTAAGAGAGTTTGTAATATTGATGATCTAAAGGAAAAAGTAGGTAAACGTTTTTTTATTGATGATGTAGAAATTGCGTTATTCAAAGTTGACGGCAAAATTTATGCGTTGAGTAACATTTGTCCGCACCAGCATACAGCGCTTATTTACGATGGGTTTATTGAAGATTGCAAAGTAGTTTGTCCTGCGCATGGCTGGGAGTTCGATCTTAAAACCGGAAGAATGGCACAAAATAGAAAAGGGCTAGATACCTATGAAGTAGAGGTAAATGACAGAGAGGTCTTTGTTAAGGTCTTCAAAAAAGAACTTAACTGGTGAATACTCAAATGCTCACCAATGAAGTTGTAATCGAAATTGCACATGAGTTGGGCTTTGAATTAGTTGCGTTTGCAAAGGCGGATATTCTTCAAGAAGAAAGCAAGAATTTGGCAGAATGGCTTTCGCGCGGGTATCAAGCCGGAATGGAATACATGGAACGGAATTTTGAAAAGAGAGAAAACTTAAAAGGAATTCTGCCGGATGCAAAATCTGTTATTTCTCTAGGGATCAATTACAATTCGGAAGAAGAACACTTCATATCAGAATATGCTGGTAAAATATCACGGTATGCATGGGGGAAAGATTATCATCTTATTATTTGGGAAAAACTAAATAAAATTGAAAAAAAATTAAAAGAGATTGACAATTCGTTCAAGTCAAAATCTTATGTAGATACCGGACCGGTAATGGATAAGGCTTGGGCGGTTAAAGCAGGATTAGGCTGGCTGGGAAAGCATACAAACATCATTAATAAAGAATACGGGAGTTGGTTTTTTATCGCAAACATTATTTGCAACAAAGAATTTGACTACCACGAACCAATACCGGATTTTTGCGGAACATGTACTGCCTGCATTGAAGCCTGCCCCACAAACGCAATAGTTGAAGAGTACATTGTTGATGCTAATAAATGCATATCATATTTGACAATTGAAAACAAAGGGGAAATTCCGGATGCGTATTTGGGAAGTTTTGAGGATTGGATTTTCGGCTGTGATATTTGTCAAGATGTTTGTCCCTGGAATAATAAATTTTCAAAACCTACCGAGGAAAAAGGATTTTTACCCATTGCAAGCAGCATCGATTTAAATGATGTATTATCGATGACTAATTCCGAATTTAAAACTAGATTTTCTGAGTCGCCTATAAAAAGAGCCAAACTAAACGGTCTTCAAAGAAACGCACAATTTCTTCTCGATTCAAACAAATGAATCTTAAACGTATTTTGTGAATCAAATAGTATTAAAATTTATGAATTTACGTTTGATGCAATTGGATGCGGAAAACAATAAATTTCGTTTATGAAAATTTTATGTTATTAACGGAGATTAACTATGGCACAACATCACAAAGTAATTATTGTCGGCTCTGGGCCTGCAGGTTTAACTGCCGCACTATACACAGCAAGAGCCAATCTGGATCCGGTAATTTTTGAAGGGATGCAGCCGGGCGGACAATTGACGATCACGACCGAAGTTGAAAATTATCCTGGATTTGAACATGGGATTCAGGGTCCCGAATTAATGGATATTATGAGAAAACAAGCCTGCCGCTTTGGAGCAAAGTGTTATTTTAAAGAAGTTACTGAAGTTGATTTATCCAGAAGACCTTTTATCGTCAAATCGGGTGATGAAGTTTATACCGCAGATTCTGTGATTGTATCAACAGGTGCATCGGCAAAACTTCTTGGTATAGAAAGTGAAAAGAAATATATGGGATACGGTGTTTCTGCATGTGCAACCTGCGACGCATTTTTCTATAAGGGATTGAAAGTTCTTGTAGTTGGGGGCGGCGATACTGCAATGGAAGAGGCTACATATTTAACTAAGTTCGCTTCTGAAGTGAGTATAGTTCACAGACGTGAAGGTTTCCGCGCTTCTAACATTATGCTGGAAAGAGCAAAGAAAAATCCCAAGATAAAGTTTATTACGAATGCTGTAATTAAAGAGGTTATCGGGAAAGAAGAGGATGGTAAAAAATTCGTAACAGGTGCAATTATTGAAGATACTCAAGACGGTTCAACACGCGAAGTTGAAGCCGATGGAATTTTTATGGCTATCGGACATGTGCCGAATACAAAAGTCTTCAACAATCAGCTTGATGCGGATGAAACCGGCTATTTAAAAGTTAAACCCGGCAGCACAGCAACAAGTATTGACGGAGTATTTGCTGCAGGTGATGTAGCTGATAAAATTTACCGTCAAGCCGTAACAGCTGCAGGCACAGGCTGTATGGCTGCGCTTGATGCACAACGCTGGCTGGAAGAGCATGAAATAGCTTAACCAAGCTTTACGTTTAAACAATTTTGAACCCGGTTTAATGCCGGGTTTATTATTTTAAAATTAGAATCGTTTCTTTAAAAAACTTGATTATTTATACTACTTAATAGTGATGATCATTATTCAACTTTACTAAGGCGATTATAATTGGTAAATTACTTTTATTCTATGTTTCAAATTGAATTTATTTGTCAAACTGGCAGGCTAAGGCGGTAAATGAGTAAAATTTTATTAGCTCTGTGTAATCCGGAAACATCTGCTTTGCAATTCCATCAGTTCAAAAATATTTTTACCGAATCACATTCAATGGTAAAACGCGCTTTTCTTTTAACTTTCTGTTTGCTACTATTAAGCGGTTGTTCCGGTATTGCAACTGATAATAAGACAAAACTCATTGAGAATGACAACTCCAATTTATCCAACAAAGAATTCTTTATCATTAAGAGTGATATAGGTGATGACGATCAATTCGGCATTGCCGCCGTTAAGGATATCAATTCACCCGATCGAAAATACGAATATTATATTGTTGTTGCCCCGCTTCGTTCAAATATTGATTTTGAGGGAATGAACGATCTGAGGTTAAATTCATCCGTGCCGGTTACAACTGACGATGCCCGGAAGTTTTTGAACGTAATAAACGAAGTAATTGCTAATTGGAATGAAGCTGATTCATTGGGTGAACCAAAAACATTTAGATTTTCACCAACGCCAAACCAAGAATTTATTGACGAAATTAATGCTTCATCCGACTGGTATCCCTTCCTCCGTTTTTATTTTGATATGGGTAAAGATGTGAAAGAAGGCAGATTACTAATCGGTCCCAAAATGGAAGAGTATTATAAATTTTCATTTAATGAAATAATTCAATTGAAACGATTGAAAGATCAATTATCGAGGGCGATTGAGAAAATTGAGAGTTGGAAAAAAGATATTTTAAATTGAGAACTATTTGTTACACATTAGATACTCAATGCAGGTAAAGATTGCCCTAACTTATTCGAGAACAAGCTAGGGCATTGAAAATTATAAAGTAAAATACATTTTGTATTCAAAAGGATGAGGCATCGTTACTATCGACTTAACTTCCTCTTCCTTTATTTTGATCCATTGATTCAATAACTCTTCCGTAAAAATATTTCCGCGCATTAAAAATTCGTAATCATCATTTAATGCATCAATTGCTTCTGCGAGATTTCTAGGTAGAAACTTAATGTTATCTTTAATTGAGTCATCTTGAATATTTTTATCAAACGGACCGAAACCTTCTTTAACCGGATCAATTTTATTAACCACTCCATCTATGCCGGCTAATATCATGGCGGTTAAGCAGAGGTAGGGATTTGCGGTAGCATCTGGCGGTCGGTATTCAAACCGGGTCTCTTCCGGATTAGAAACATACTTCGGAATTCTAATTGCGGAAGCTCTGTTCCCTTGTCCGTAAGTCAATGCAACAGGAGCTTCGAATCCGGGAACTAATCTTTTGTAAGAGTTTGTACTTGGATTTGTTAATGCAGAGAGAGCCGCTCCATGTTTAAGCATTCCGCCTATAAAAAATCTGCCCAATTCATTCATGTTGCCGTATTCGCCTTTTTTGTAAAATGCATTTTTCCCGTTCTTTGTTAGAAAAAGGTGAAGGTGCATTCCATTGCCGGATTGATGATACATCGGTTTAGGCATGAATGTAACGAACAGATCTTTCTGCCGTGCAAGATTGAACAAGATATATTTTGCGGTTACAATATTATCGGCTGTTTCAAGTGTAGGACTAAAATATGTTTCAATTTCCTGCTGTCCGCGTTCACCAACTTCGTGGTGATGATATTTTACGTCTATGCCCTGCATCTTAAAATATTTGCATGCTTCGTCTCTAAAGTCATCATAAATATCAAAAGGATTAGCCGCATGGTAAGCGCGTTTGAAAAATTCTTCGGCGTGCTCAACTTTGTAGTAGGAAGTCGCAGTTCGAGTGTCGTACTCAACATCGGAGAAGATGTAAAATTCGAATTCCGGCCCCCACATTACTCTATCGGCACCGGTAAACTTGCTTAAAAGCTTTTCTGCTTGCTTTGCTAAATGTCTACCGTCTTGTGAAAATTGAGAGCGCTTGTCGTCAGTCAATAAAATATGAGTATAGAAACTAAGGGTCGGTGTTTCTCTAAACGGATCGACTGCTGCTGATTCGAGATCGGGAACGAGTATCATGTCACTATTTTCAACTTTTCTGAATCCGTAACTGGAACCGTCGAATCCCACTCCTTCATTTACTAGTTTTTTAACAATATTCGGATGGATTGGAAGAGAAATGTGATGCAGCCTTCCCGTGAGATCGATAGCTTTAAGATCGATCATTTCGATCTTATGTTTTTTAATCAAAGCATTAACTTTCTGAATTGCACTTTCGGGCATGTTGACCTCTGAGTATTGTTTTATTTTGAAGATAAAAAACGCCTAATTTCTTAGGCGTTCGTTGAAATTAATATAAATTAAAAATTACTTTCTGTAATTGATTGCAGCTAAACCGGGAAATACACTTGTTGTGTCAAGTTCTTCTTCGATTCTGATCAACTGATTGTATTTTGCAATACGGTCAGTTCTGCTTGCTGATCCGGTTTTTATCTGACCGGCATTAGTTGCAACAGCGATATCGGCAATTGTTGTATCTTCGGTTTCGCCGGATCTATGACTGATCACTGAAGTGTAACCTGCAGTTTTTGCCATTTCAATTGCATCCAATGTTTCGGTCAAAGTACCTATTTGATTTACTTTAATAAGGATAGAATTGGCAACGCCTTTTTCAATACCTTGTGCTAATCTTTCGGTGTTTGTAACAAAAAGATCATCACCTACCAATTGAATTTTGTTTCCAATCTTGTCAGTGATCAATTTCCAACCTTCCCAATCGTCTTCTGCTAAACCGTCTTCAATTGAGATGATCGGATACTTGCTTGCCCAGTCAGCCCAGTAGTCAACCATCTTCTCGATAGGGATTTCTTTGTTTGGTGCTGATTTAAATAAGTGGTAAGCATTTTTATCTTTTAGGAAAAATTCACTGGCGGCAGGATCAAGTGCGAGACAGATATCTGTTCCGGCTTTGTAACCGGCTTTTTCGATCGCTTCTAATATTACTTCAACTGCTTCTTCGTTCGATTTAAGATTCGGGGCAAATCCGCCTTCGTCACCAACTGCAGTGTTATATCCTTTTTTCTTCAATACTGATTTTAATGTATGAAAGGTTTCAGCACCCATTCTAAGTGCATCGGAAAAATTTGGTGCGCCAACAGGCATTATCATAAATTCCTGAAAGTCAACATTATTGTCGGCATGTTTTCCGCCGTTTAAAATATTCATCATCGGAACAGGTAAAGTTTTTGCATTTACTCCGCCTATGTAACGGTAAAGCGGCAGTTCAAATGTTTCTGCACAAGCTTTTGCACAAGCCAATGATACACCCAGCATAGCATTAGCACCCAGTTCAGATTTATTCGGCGTTCCGTCTAAACTGATCAAAAAGTTGTCGATCCCGACTTGGTCGGCTGCATCAAAATCAATCAGCTCCTCAGCTATTCTCTCATTTACATTGTCAACGGCACTCAGTACGCCTTTTCCCAAATATCTGTTTTTGTCACCGTCTCTCATTTCAACTGCTTCATGTTCACCGGTTGAAGCACCGCTCGGTACGGCTGCTCTTCCCATGAATCCGCTTTCTAAATATACATCAACTTCGACCGTCGGATTGCCGCGTGAATCCAAAATTTCGCGCCCGACTATATCTACTATTGTTGTCATGATTTACTCCATTGTTATTGAAAAATCCAATCTTAAAACTATCAAAAAAGAGAGGTAAATACAATTTTATGATTGTTAAATAATTTTAAAGTTTCAAATAATTTTTGAAATAGGGGTATGTAAATGATATATTTGAAATCTATTTTATTAGAAAAGAAGCCGCATTAAATATTTGCCCACGTAGCTCAGGGGATAGAGCAACGGTTTCCTAAACCGCAGGTCGCAGGTTCGATTCCTGCCGTGGGTACAAAATAAAAAGGCAGCCCGCAGTAAATTGCGTTTGGCGGCCTCTCTATTTTACACAGGGTTAAAAGGGTGAAACTACACTTATGTTTTCTGCGAGAATCTTATTAACCCAGATTTTACAATAGAAAAATTTGCCCTTCGGGCCGACAACTTGTAAGTTAATAAATGCAAAGCAATCATATTTTTGCTTCGATCCATTTCTTCTTCAAGTTGGAATATTTGAGACTGAAGTAGGAGTTAGATCCAACAGCAATGAGAATGAAATTGTATCTTGCTTCAAATCGGGCAGCTTTTAATCGACTGGAAAATCTAAAAGTTTCTTTAGCTATGAAATTCTTAAAAATTTAATTATACTCATGGGATGACGTAAGGTCTTTATTAACATAAACCCGAAAGGAATTAAGATGGATATTAGCAAATCATTTAATATGGTAACCGATAAAGTGCAAACTTGGCTTACCGGTATAATTACTCTGCTGCCAAATTTAATAGTTGCGGTTTTGGTAATGATTATATTTTACCTCATTGCCAGATTAGTAAAAAAACTTTTACGCAGATTATCGATCAACTTAAGCTCTTCAACCCAGGTAGCAAAACTTATTTCCTCTACTGCTTATCTGGCGGTACTTTCTGCCGGACTAATAATTGCACTTGGTGTTTTGCAATTAGAAAAGACAGTAACATCATTGCTTGCAGGCGCCGGTATTGTCGGACTTGCTTTAAGTTTTGCGTTTCAAGATATAGCAACAAATTTTGTATCTGGGTTTCTGATTATTATTAGAAAACCATTTAGAGAAGGGGATATTATTGAATCGGACGGTTATTTCGGGATTGCCGATCATATAAATTTTCGCTACACCGGGATTAGAACGTTTCAGGGTCAGGCAGTTATAATTCCGAACAAAACAATATTTCAAAATCCGCTCATCAATTATTCGCTTCATGGTGAAAGAAGAATTGATCTAGCAGTTGGAATTTCATATGGGGATGATCTTAAAAAGGTGAAAAGTGTAACGATTGATGCTGTTCAAAAAATGGAGCATTTTGATAATTCCAAAGAGGTAACACTTTACTTTGATGAGTTCGGTGACAGTTCTATAAATTTTAAAGTTAATTTTTGGGTTAAGTATGATAATCATGTGAAATACCTGAACGCAAAGAGCGAAGCAATTATGAACATCAAAGCTGCATATGATGCAAACGGTATTACAATTCCATTCCCAATCCGCACCTTGGATTTCGGGATCAAAGGCGGTGAGAAGCTTTCTGAAATGAATCTTAGTGCAGCGTCTTAAATTAATATAGTTTTATAATCATAAAAATTGTGCGTGGGAGAAGACTTTAAAACAAATGAAGAAAGTTAAAATAAAAGAATTGCCATCAATACTAAATGAAGCATACATGCAGTGGGTGGATGATAAAGCTTTAAAACTTGCTGCATCGTTGTCATTCTATTCGATTCTTTCACTGGTGCCGCTGCTGGCTATTATTGTTTCAATAGCCGGATTTTTTATTGGCGAAAAGACTGCTACTGAGTCAATTATATCCCAGATACAAGATTTGATTGGTGAGAAAGGGGCTTCCCTTTTCCGTGAGTTGGCAGGCTATTCATTTTTTAATAAGTCCGGATTTTTACCAACTATAATAAGCGGCATTGTATTGATCGTAGGATCTTTAGGGGTATTTGTTGAACTTAAAGAATCAATGAATATAATTTGGGGCATTGAAATTAAACCCGGTAAAGGTTTGAAACTGTTTTTTAAAAACCGGCTGTTAACATTCCCAATAATTTTTGCGATCGGATTTCTATTGATAATTTCATTGGTGGCAAGCGCAGTGTTAAATTTTCTCAGTAATTTTGTTAATGAAACTCTTGCAGAAATTATACCGGTTCTACAGATCACCGATCTAATTATTTCGGTGGTAGGATTAACTTTATTATTTGCTGTGATTTTCAGGTATTTGCCGGATGCAAAGATTGGCTGGGGATATGTTTGGCAAGGAGCCTTGTTTACATCGGTGCTTTTTAATATTGGCAAATTCTTGATCGGCATTTATTTGGGAAATACCTATTACGGCAATGTTTATGGGGCTGCCGGCTCAGTTGTTATTTTGATAATTTGGATATACTATTCAAGTATCATTTTCTTTTTCGGTGCAGAGTTTACTTACGTAATAAGAACCAAAAATTCCGATGAAAAACTCAAAACAAAAAAGGATTTTATTAGAGTTAAAAAAATAACTACTCAAATTGATGATGTAATGAAAGAAAAAAAGAACAGTTAGATATTCCTCAAACCCTTTTAAGCTGTGGACTAAATGGAAATAATTTTAATTTATAATTCTAAATCGGGTAGCAGTAATATCATCACCAAAGATACGATACTGAAAAAACTAATGGATCATTTCGGCGACAAGTATAAAATTAATATTTTGGATGCCCGGGAGAATAAATTAAAAGATCACATTGAAGCTGCAGGTAAAGGTAATATTAAAATGGTAATTATTGCGGGTGGGGATGGAACGATCAGCAGTTATATCGAATCAATTATAAATTATAAATTGACTCTGGGTGTAATACCGGAAGGCACGTTCAATAATTTTGCGGGTGATTGTAATATCCCGTCGAAATTGGATGATGCTCTGAAAGTAATTGCAGATAACAACATCATTGAAATTGATGCAGTAAAAGTAAATGATAAATATTTCGTAAATAATTCATCAATTGGGTTATACGTTCATTCGGTAAAAATTAGAGAAAGAAATCAAGAGCAGTACAGCCTAAATAAATTCAGTGCAATGCTATTGGCAATGGTAAGAGTTTTCTATTTTTTCCCAATGGTTTATATTGAAATTAAATCTAAAGAGTTTAAATCTAAAATTAAAACCCCTTTTGTATTTATCGGCAACAATGAATATGAATTTGATTTGCTTAGCCTTGGAGCGAGAAAATCATTGAATGAGGGGAAACTTTATGTCTATTATTCAAAGTGCAAATACAGATTTTGTTTGATCAAGATAGGCTTCAAAGCGTTATTCGGAGCTCTTAAAAATGAAAAAGATTTTATAGCGGAGTCTGTAAAAGAGTTTACAATTCATTCGAAAAAACGAAAAATAACAGTCGCTGCGGACGGAGAAATTTTCAAAATAAACACCCCTCTTCATTATCAGATAATCCCAAAAGCAATCAAACTTATAGTGCCCAAAAAATGAAAAAGATTTTTCACATCTCAGATATTCACTTTGGCGCCGAGGATCCTGAAATAGTTACTAAAGTTCTGGAGGATATTGTAAGCTGCAATCCGGATCTCGTTGTGATAAGCGGGGATCTGACCCAGCGGGCAAAATCAGCACAGTATGAAGCGGCGGCTGATTTTTTATCAAAAATTGAATTCCCTCAAATAGTTGTACCCGGTAACCATGATATTTCACTTTGGAATATTTTCCGCAGATTTTTCCGGCCGTTAAAAAAATATAAAAAATATATTAGTGATAATGAGTTCCCCATTTTTGAGGATGCCGAAATGACGGTACTCGGAATTAATTCTGCGAGGTCATTAACAATTAAAAGCGGAAGAATATCTCTCGATCAAATAAAACATATTAAGAATATTTTCTGCGACAGACCTGAACCGCATTTTAAAGCAGTTGTAATTCATCACAATCTCATTCCTTCAAAGGAAGTTAAGAATCATAAACTACTGGGGCGGGCAGGAATATTTTTACGGGAATTGACCGATTGCGGAATTGATATGATATTCTCCGGACATCATCATCAAGGTTACTCTGATGACGTTCAAAAATTTTACAAAGATTCTAATTCAATAATTATTGCTCAAGCGGGAACTGCAACCTCTACAAGAACGCGCAAAGAAAAGAATAGTTATAATCTTGTAGAAGTTTATCCGGGTAAAATTACAATTAAAGTTAACCGGTTTAAT
>JAENZU010000050.1 GCA_016841125.1 Melioribacter sp.
TGATCTATCTTCAACTTCCCAAAATTTATCCCGAATAGTTTTTAAACTTGGTTCATCATCTGCAATTTCATCTACTCCGACGTTTGTCATTTCTTTTAGAAAGGAAATATTTAAAGAGTGTTTTTCTGATAGCTTATTGTTTTCAACAAGTCTCTCGTAGTATTTAATACTGTTCAGCAATTTGGGTCTATGCCCAATTGTATCAAATAATTTTGAAAGCATAAAAATAACCTGTGCTTCCTCTTCAGTATTAGAAAGCTGTTTAAATATAAAATTTGCCTCTTCCAATGCTTCGTAAGCTTCTTGATAATCACATGTTTCCAGAAAAATTTCACCCAAATTTGTGAGAACTAAACCCAGCCCATTTTTATCGCCGAAACTGCTGAATATATTCTGAGCCCGTTTCTGATACTCAATAGCTTTCTCAAATTGCAAATTTTCGAAAAAATAAATTCCATAGCTCAACAGCAATTTAGCTTCCTGATCTAGATTTCCTATATCTCTATTAATATTAAGTGCCTCAGACCAATGTTTTTCGGCATTTTTTTGATCTCCCTTAAGGAAATGGAGATTTCCCAAATTCACTTTTGTGCCTGCGTATCTCACGGTTAATTTTGTTGCTTTAAATAATTCTAATGCTTTTTCAAATTCGGCAATGGCATCATCTAAATTATTTTCATTAAAAAACTTAATCATACCCAAGAGATTGTGCGCCTTGCCTAATGATTCCTGCGAACTACTTTTATTTGTCAAAACATCTCTGCAAATCTCTTCACATTCTCCGAAATTGCTTAGATCAAATTCCGCATCTGCAGTTTCCAGCATTACTCTTGCTTTTTCGGAAGGATCAGTTAGTCTCACCAAAACAGAATTTAGGATATCTTTGCCCTGCTGCGCCTCACCGATTCTAATAAGTGCAGAACCCTTTAAGATTAATACAGTTAACTTCTGCTGCTCAACAATTTCACTTTTTAAAATGAGGTTTGTCAAATTTAAAACTTTTTTGTTTTCACTTAGTTTTAAAAGAATTTCAGCCAATTGAATTTTGAAATCAATTTGACGTTTGGTTTCTAAAGGGAATTTTAAAAGATGCGTAATTATATTTCGCTGATACTGTAGGGCATTAATTTTTTCGGCAGTTTCCATCTCATCCATATATAAAGAATAGCTGTTCTTAAAATCTTCTCCGGCTTCAAATAACCTTGCTAATTCACCTTTATTGATTTGAATATTTTGCTCTTTAATATTGCCAGCCAGTTTAAAGTAAAATTCTTTCTTATTGATTATGGTACCTAAAAAAAGAGTTTTGAATTCAGAATCTGAAAAGTTGATTGTCTCTGATCCTTTTGAAATTTGGACTATGTTCTTTTCAACCAATCTTTGCATATTTTGCCGGGCATCCTCAAAAGGAATTCCGGCTAATTTACTTAGAGATTCTATTCCAAGTTCGGCGTTAATTGCAGAAATATATTGAGCCAATAAAAGCTCGTCTTTTTCTAATAAATTTATTTTACTCTTTAATCTTTCTTGCCTTCCAGTTTTAAGATAATTGAGTAGATCAATATTTGAGGTTATGAATGGTCCTTCGTACTTGAAGTTTAATATTCCGTTAGAAATAATTTCACGAAAGAAATTCATCAATCCGCCCGGATTTAATTCAGCATATTTTAAAATTAAAGACTTTGTTTCTCTTTTAGGAAAGAATGCCGCAAAACGTTTATTAAAAATTTCATCGATGTCTTTTTTGTTATAAGGCACTAAGTCAAATACAACAATGTTCTGCAGTTCTTCCGAATAAAAAGTGTTTCTGGTGTGTTCGGTTAGTATTACTTTAATTTTGTTTATCTGGGCTGCAAGAATTAATTGATTGATTAAATCCCGGTTAAAGGAATCAAACTCGTTATATCCATCGAATAAAAGAGTCAATTCTTTATTGAATAACATTTTTGAAAAAAGCGAACGCAGTGCAGTAGTTATGTCGAGGTTATCCTGAACCATTACGGTTTTTACTTCTTTAATAATTTCTTTACTCAAATTGTTAAAAATAGCGGGGCAGTAAAGCATCTTCTTTAGCAGAGTTTTCCAATAATCTAATTCGTTCTCAACTTCTGAGGATTTAAATAATATTGTATTGGGAAAAGTTCTATTCAATTCTTCGAGTATAGGAGATTTACCCGAGCCTTCTCCTCCGCGGAGTGTGAGCATGTCACCGCGTGTTTTGTCTGTTATATATAAATTAACTGCGGAGATTGCATGTATCTTTTCCGAAAAAATTTGGGCGGGTACCCAATCTGTTTTAGTTTCATTTGTAAGCGGCAATTTTAAGTCAAATAATATTTGCAGGGTGCTTAAATATCTATCTTCAGGATCTTTCCGGAGCAATTTTTTAATTGATCCAATAAGAGCTGATGAATATTTAGTTTTCGGAAAATCAAATTCTTTATCCAAATGCGATTTATAAATCTCAATTTCGCTGTTTCGTTCAAATGGGAAAGTTTTATAAACAATTTTGTAAAGTAAAATTCCTAACGCATACAAATCAATTCGATGATCACAGATTTCATGTTTTAATATTTCGGGTGCAATGTACTCGGCTGTCCCGACTGCATCGATATCTTCAGTGGGTGAAAACAATTTTGTAAATCCGAAATCGATCAATCTTACGACAGGACCCGAAGGTGAATCGGCAACTAAAATGTTTTCAGATTTTATGTCGCTGTATATATAATTAGACTGATGCAGATAATATAGTGCCGAGGATATCTGTTTAATAATTTGGTGTAATTGATTTTCATCAGCGGTACCAGGGTATTCAAAAATTGGGCTCCCTTCAAAATATTCTAAAGTAAAAAACAAACTGCCGGATTTGATTTCAAGTTTTTCATCTTTTTCTTCAGTATCGAGCACTGTACCGTATTTGAAACATTTTATAATGTTAGGATGAGATAACCTATTTAAAGTGAAGTATTCATTTTTGAAAGTTTCAATTTCAAAATTATCCTTAATGTTTTCAAGGATTTTCATTGCCACTAATTTTGAAGCGTCTCTATCCTGGCAAAGAAATACTTTGCTGCGTCCCTCGCCAAGTTTTTTAATTATCTCGTATCTTTGATTTATTATCATTTTACACTTCTATTATAAAGCTTATTTAAACTACTGCCTAATTCATTAATTGTAAGGAGCGTTAATATCAGCATCAAACCGGGGAAAGTTATCATCCACCATGCGTGGTTTAAATAATTTTGACCGGCATCTATCATCGCACCCCATGATGGAAGAGAATTTCCTAAGCCGAGTCCAAGATAACTTAGTGCGGCTTCCGCAAGTATAATATTTCCAAATAAAAGTACACAGTTTATGATAATCGGAATTCTGAGCACCGGGAACATTTCCGCAGTAAAAAGTTTAAATTTACTCAATCCAATTAATTGTGCTGTAATAAAAAAATCTTTCTTTTTTATCTCAATCACTTCGTTATGAATTATTTTGAATAGGCTCATCCAGCTTGCTGCACCTAAAACAAAAAGAATTGAAAATACATTATTGCCAAAAAGTGCGAGTGTTAACACTATTAAAAATAAAATTGGGAAAGCAAACAAAGTCTCGGCAGCTCTGTTAAAAAGCATATCCCAAAATTTTCCGTAATAAGCAGAAATAAATCCAAGCACTGAAGCAATTAACAATGATACCATAACTGCTCCCAGTCCAACAAAAAGCGAGACTCTAGTTCCATAAATAATTCTAGTGAAAATATCTCTTCCGAATTCATCCGTGCCCATCAAAAAAGTTTTGGTTGTAACTTTCGGTTTACTACCGGACATTTCAATTTTATCTACGTCAATCCTTATTGATGTTTGGCTTTGGAAATAGACAAGAGGTTCCCCGATAACTAAACTATCAATAAAAATTATTGACGATCCGAAATCATCTTTCAGCAATTCGGTTTTCCTTTCAAAAAATTCTGCAGCATGTTCATTTATATTTTTAGTTTCTTTTTTGAGATGAAGTATTTTTACCTTTGAAAATGGGGGCAGAAGTTTTGTTACAGCAAGGTCTTTTTGCAAATCCGGACTATAGTTAGTGATAAAGGGCGAAAATAAAATAATAAAAGTTAAGATTAAAGTTACTGCACCAACAAGTGAAATTTTCTGATTCAGCAGTTTAATTTTATTTTTAAATATTAATACAATTAGCGGAATAATGATCATTAAAATTAAACCGGTGAAATGATCAAACAAATCAAAACTGAAGTGTACCGATTCACTCTGACCTTTCCATATTAGATTTACTAAACTATATATTAATAAAGCTGAATCCACAACAACATTAAAACGGACTGCAAAAAGCAGCAGCACTGCCGTCAATATCATTATGAAATAGTTGATTCTCATATTAATTGAGAAACTCTTTAGAATATCTTGGATTTATTATCGATCTGCTTAAGTCTGCAAGTAAGTTTGAAAATATCATTAATACTCCAGCTATGAAAGAACAACCGATGATTAAAGGATAGTCTCTGGCAAAAATTGCATTTATCGTGAGCCTTCCCATTCCGGGTAAACTAAACAATACTTCGGTAATCAATGCTCCGCCAAGCAGTGTCCCAAGTTCAATTCCGGCAATTGAAACTAACGGGCTGATGGAATTCGGAATGATATGTTTCCATATAATTACATTTTCGCTTACACCCATCGATCTCAAATTGAGGATGAATGATTTGCTTCTAACATCTTCGAAGTAATCGCGCAAATATCGATAGAATAATGCAGTACCTGCAGCCGACAAAGTGATCAACGGCAAAATAAGATGCAAAATATAATCGCCCAAATTTTGCCAAAATGAGTATCTGTAGGAATCGACAGAACTGATTCCTGATGTTGGAAGTAAATCTAGCTTAACTGAAAAAATAAACACTAGGAAAACTCCGAGAACAAAAATTGGAGTTACATACATTACCAATGAAAATTTAGACAAGAATCTATCCAGAAATTTACCACGATTCTTTAACGATAGATATGCGAGCCAAAAACTTAACGCAAGCTGAATTACAAAACTAAGAGAGCCTAAAATTAAAGTGAATGGTAAAAATTCCAAAATAACTTTAGTAACGGGCATTTTGTAATCGTATGAATAACCGAACTGACCGGTGAGCATATTTTTTGTGAAATTATAAAATTGTTCGAGGATAGGGTCATTAAGAGCGAAAGATTCTTTCACGGATTCATGCAGAGCAGGTGAGAGTTTTGGAGAAATTAATTTTTGTGAGGGATCGCCCGGAGATATTCGGATTAAAAAAAATAGAAAAGATATAAATACAAAAAGTATTGCAAAAGAAATCAGCAATCTTTTTCCGATCGCGTAGAGGAGTTTTCTTTTCATATTTTAGTTTTCAATCTCCCATTCCCAGCAATGATGAACTATCCCAAGCGGTGTGATGCTGATATTGCGGATCTTTTTATTGTATGCAACAATATTGTCGATCCAGTATAAGAATGTGACCGGTTCATCTTCGTGCATCACTTCCTGAAGTTCAGAAAGAATTTTATTTTGATCTTTTTCACTGAGATTTTCTTCTAACTCCAACATTAAACTATCGGCAAGTTTGCTGTAATAACTCGCAAAATTTAACGGTGCCAATTCAAGATCGGAATACCAATACGGTTTTAACTCCAGCGGAATAGGGACGAACCAGCCTATCATCCATGCATCAAACGATTTTGAATACAAATTGTCAATAAAGGTACCTAATTCCATCGTTTCAATTTTTACATCAATCCCTATTGATTTAAAATTATTTTGAATGATTGTAGCAGCGTATTCTCTTCGCGGATTTCCGCTTGCAATATTAAGGGTAAAAGAAAATTCTCTATTTCCTTTTTCCAAAATTCCATCATTATCCGTATCCGCCCAGCCTTCTTCTGCCAGCAGTATTTTTGCGGAATCAGGATTATGCAAATATGGTGTAACCGCCGGATTTAATGCATCTTTGAATATAGGCGCAACGGGACCAACGGCTAATTCACCGTAATTTTTAAGGTAGCTTTCCAAAATCTCTTTCCTGTTAACAGCTTTTGTTAGTGCAATTCTAACCTTCGCACTTCCGAATAACGGGTGCGGACTTATCGTTCCGTCTTCCGCATATTTTTTCGGGTCAATATTATTCCAGCCAATGTAGTCATACTCTCTCCCTTTTACAGTCTCAATAGAGAGTTTACTTTCGTCGTTGATCATTTCTGTATCTTCGGGTTTCAAATCCTCCATTAAATCGATTTCACCCTTTTTCAATTGTGTTATGCGTGCTGAATAATCGGGGATAATTTTAATCACAATTTCTTGTATCGCATCAGGTGAATAAAGATATGATTGGGTGTTGGCTTCCAAAATAAGTGCCTGATTACGATCCCATCTTGCCAATTTAAACGGACCATTTGAAATCGGTTGGAAATTAATTTCAGTTGTTTGAAATTTATTGCGGGGTATATCTTTATAAGAATGCATTGCAATTATAGGAAACTCGATATCAAAAAGTGTAGGCTTAGCTTCCTTTGGAAAATTAATTGTGAACTGGTAAGCATTTGTTATCTCAAAACTTTTGCCGATATCTATATGATTTTCCTCATCGGTGTAAAATTCTTGAAACGTTCCATAGAGTTTGCTTTGAACTGCTGGATCGGAATAAACATCAAAAGAAAAAATAACATCATCGGCTGTAAACTTTACACCATCGGACCAATAAACATTATCTCTGAGATAAAAAGTAACCTGTGTCGAATCGCTATTCCATTCCCATTTTTCTGCCAGCATCGGTTTGGGTTCTAAATTTCCCAACTCTTCGTTCCACTCGTATCTAACTAGCGAGAGAAATAAAAGCTCGGTAATATTTCCTTCGGCAATGTTGAAAGCATATAATGGATTAATAGTTTCGACGTCGGAGGGTATTCCTATTATTACTCTATCAGCTTCGCGCGAAGATTTGTCTGTGCATGAATTAAAAATAAATAGAACAGAAAGTAGTATCGGGGCAAGCTTTTTAATTAACATAAAGATTCCATAAATATATTTAATATATCTATATCAATTTATTATTTTGTAACCTAAATCTCAAAGGTAAAGGTTTAATATTGATGCTCGATGTAAAACTAAAAAGTGTATTAATTAATACAGAGAAAACTAACCAAGAGATATTGAGGGACATCCAATTTAGAATACCAAAAAATACAATAAATACTATTCTGGGCAGAAATGGTGCCGGTAAGTCAACTTTAATAAAGATAATAACGCAGTTAGAAGATAAAACCAATTTTATTGTTGATGGAAAAGTAATTTTCAATAGCCTTGATCTGTGGAAGCTTGATCAAAAAAGTTTATGTGAAATTAGAAGTAAAAAAATAAGGTATGTATTCCAGGATGCTGCAAATCTTTTTGATCCATTAAAAAAACTAAGCTACTATTTTAAAATGGTTAACGCTGATAGGGAAAAAGTAGAATTACTATTGGCTGAATTTTTCCTGCCGACCTCAGTGGAATTGGAAAAATTATACGCTTATCAGTTAAGCGGCGGAATGGCACAGAGAATTTCGATTGTGCTGCAATTGCTTGCAGAGCCTGAATTATTAATTTTAGATGAACCTACTTCAGCGCTGGATCTTCCGCTGGCAAATTTATTGATGCTGAAGTTAAGAGAATTTACGGATCGAAAAAATAATTCAGTGTTGATGATTGCGCAGGATTTTATTCTAACCGAAAAGTTTTCGGATAACATTTTAGTTTTGACAGGTAGGACAATAAAATCGGCGGCATCTATTTCCGATGCAAATTATTTGCTTAATAATGTAAGCTCACATAAATGAACATCATTAAGTTTTTAAACATTAATTACGAAGTTACAGATCAAGAAGTATTCTCGGGTAAAGTTAAAATTAGGCGAATACTCAGAGATGTTAGTTTCGAAATTAGTGAAGGTGAAATAGTTGGATTGGTGGGGGAGTCCGGCAGCGGTAAAACAACAATTGCAAAAATTGCGGCAGGGTTGGTCAATCCTACAAGCGGTGAAATATTAATTAATAAAAGCGGTGACCCCAAAAAGCATTCCGACGTTCAGATTCTTTTTCAAAATAATGATGAACTACTCAATCCTTTTAGAAAAGTAGACAGTGTTTTGAAGGAAGCATTTAGAATTAGAAACTCCAATATTAAGGAGATTAAGTCTAAAATATTTAATCATCTTGAATTGCTGAAATTGGGAAAGGATATTCTCAACAGGTATTGTTCCGAATTAAGCGGAGGGGAAAGAATTAGAGTGGCGCTGATAAGATTGTTGGCAGCCGAACCTAAAATACTAATTCTGGATGAACCATTTGCTGCGCAAGATGAGTTTTCGCAAAGTAACTTTGTGGAGATTTTTAATAGATTGAAAATTGAAAAGAACCTGACCATGCTTATCATCTCTCATAACACATCTGCACTAAAGGGTCTTGCAGAAAGAGTTATAATACTGAAGAGAGGCGAAATTGTTGAAGTAGGAAGTACCGAAGAGATTTTTCTCAATCCCCAAATGGAATACACCAAATTTTTAACTGATGCTGAAAATTATAATTTATCAAAAGAAGATTTCGATATATGGCGGGTTGATTTATAATTTTTTTGAAATCAGTTTGAAAAACCTAAAAGTAAATAGCATAGCCGCAATTGTTAGCCCTATCAACAAACCAATCCAAATGCCGCTGACGCCGAACCCAAAATAAAAGCCGAGCAGATAACCGCAAGGAATGCCGATAATCCAATAGATTAAAAATGTTGCTATCATTGGTATTTTTACATCCATGATTCCCCTCAATACTCCAAGTCCGACAGCCTGCAATCCGTCAGAAACCTGAAAGAAGGCGGCAACTATCAATAGAGTTGATGCCACGGATATTACCCCATCATCAGATATATAAAGGTGCGGCAGCCAGTTATTTAGAATTATAAAACCAATACCGAAAATGCTCATAAGTAAAGCACCCAATATTAGAGCAGATTTCCCCGACTCTTTAACCGCCTCGTAATTTCTCTGACCGAAGAATTTGCCGACCCTAATTGTAGCCGCCGCCGAGATCCCAAGTGTGATCATATAAGTTGTTGAAGCCAGACTTATCGCGATTTGATGAGCCGCTAATTGAGTGCTGCCTATCCATCCGATCATTATTGCAGAAAATGAGAATGCCGCCACTTCAAAAAAGTATTGAAAGCCCATAGGCAAACCGAGTTTTAAGATTTTGCTGATCACAGGGTAATTTATATTTCTAAATCTAAGTGAAGGATCATACTCATTAAATCTTTTTGATTTTATTACGTAAACCATGATTGCAGCAGCCATGAAAAGACGGGTTAGAAACGTTGCAATTCCTGCACCTTCAAGACCTAATGCAGGTATTCCTAAATTACCATAAATGAAAATCCAATTTCCGAAAACGTTTATTAAATTTGCGAATACCGCAATGTACATAGCGGGTTTAGTGTCTGATAGTCCTTCAATGAATTGACGATACGTTTGAAAAATCATAAATGGAATAATGGAAAAACTTAAAATCTGGAGATAGGATTTAGATTCAATAACAACCTTGGCGGGTTGATCTAAAAGAGAAATAAATTCTGCCATAATAAAAATGATAGCCACAAGTATTAGAGCAAATATTATATTAATAAAAAGAGCTTGTCTAAGAATAATGCCGCAATCCTCATTTTTTTCAACTCCCTGAGCATAGGCTACCAGCGGTGTAATTGCCAAAGACATTCCAATTCCCAATATCAGTACAAGTATCAGCAAGCTGTTTACTAATGATGCCGCGGCTAAAGGAACTGCCCCGATTTGACCGACCATTATACTATCGACTACACCTAGCATAACATGACCCAACTGTCCAATTGCGACGGGCAGCGCTAGTTTGAATGTCGGTATATAATGTTCTTTAATTGAAGATTTCATTTTGCCGTGATACGTTTTCAATAAAAAACCCCGCCAAAAAGCGGGGTCATAAATTAGAACTTATAAGAATCTAAATTTTAATTGATTCTTCGGAATTCGATTCTTCTATTTTTTGCTCTTCCTTCAGGAGTATTATTTACAGCAATAGGAGATTCTTCACCTTTACCGACAGCAACCAATCTGTTTGAATCAATACCTTTATTTACGAGCCACTGAACGACCGACTTTGCTCTACGCTCTGAGAGAGCTTGGTTGTTTCTTTCACTGCCAACATTATCGGTATAACCAATAATTTGAACTTCCATATCTGGATAAGCTTTTAAAGTATTCAGAACAAGCAGCAACTCCGTTTCGGATTCTGGTGTAACTTCCGCGCTACCGGTAGCAAATGTTACGCCTTCAAGAACTATTTCTGTTGCTTCAATAATAACATCATCTTCCGGATTTAGAGGGTTTGTTCCTCTTGTTATTTCTCTCAAGTCATCAATGCTTCCGTCATCTGTATCAGCTTTCAACGGATTTGTATTGTGTTTATTTACTTCTTCTCCGTCATTTAATCCGTCGTTGTCGCTATCCTTATTATTAGGATTAGTTTTAAGAGAAATTTCTTTTGCATCATCTAATCCGTCGCTGTCACTGTCAGCTTTGTTTGGATTAGTTTTGTAAGTATTTACTTCATCTCCATCAGAGAGACTGTCGCCGTCACTGTCGGTTTTAAGCGGGTCTGTGTAATGAGTTTTAACTTCATCACCGTCACTTAAACCGTCACCGTCAGTATCAGCTTTATTTGGATTTGTTTTATATTCCTTAACTTCAGCACCGTCTGCAAGACCGTCGCCGTCGCTGTCAGCGTTAAGAGGGTCAGTATTAAAAGTTTTTATTTCTTCACCATCTTTCAATCCATCACCATCTGTATCAGGATTCAGAGGGTCAGTTCCTAAATCTTCCTCTTCGTTTTTCATCAATCCGTCATTATCTTCATCGGAGTTTGTAAATGGAGCGTATAAAATTCCAACGCCAACATTTACCCAGCCATCATCATTACCTTGCGTACTTGAGTTGTCGTGATAATTTAGGTCGTCTCTGAAAACATAACCATAACCGGCTGAAAAGTCTGCAATCCAGTTATCAGTAATGGCATATTCTAAACCAATACCCACAGGAATAAATACTGCCCACCCATCTTCATTAGTTTCAGATGGGGCAGGTGTTACCGGTTTATCGGTGACTTTAAAGTTTAGTGCGCCGACACCCAAATAACCGTAAGGATTGATCTTCTCAAGATCGAAAGGACTAACCAACAATCTGGCATCAAAAGGTATTATTTGAGTTCTCCAATAATCCTTAGGTTGTGTTAAACCTCTGTCAAGTCCGGCGTATGAACCATATCCGGCACCGCCTTCTAAATCAAACAACGGACTTAATTCATAACGCACCAATGCTCTAATAATGTATGAGGTTTTAAGACCGTAGTCCTGGAACTCGCCTGTGGGATATAACCCATTCAATTGAACTCCCCCTTTAAATTGATAATCTTTGAATTGTGCATTAGTATTGACACTAAAACAAAGTATAAGTAAAAATAGTAACAGTTTAGAACTGCTCTTTACAAGATTCATACACACTCTCCTTTTTGTTTTGATAAATATATTAATTACTCTAAAACCGTTCGAACCTTTTTAATTTACTAATCTAACTAAATTACTGGATTATGTTTGATTTGGAATCAAATTTATTCATTTAATTCCATTTAGTCAAACTGCATTTTTTGTCAAGTTAAAGAATTAAACAGTTAATTGTTGCTATTTTTTTAAATCTCTAATCGAAGCTGGTAATACAAAGTTAGGCATTTCTTTCCTTATTTTGTCTGTATATAAAATGGCTCTATCGGTTTTGCCCTGCTGAAGTTCATACATTGCTCTGTTTGAAAGCATTCTGCCGACGAGATTTAGAATGAACTCAGAGTAGAAGTTTGTATTTTTAGGTATGCGGATTTCGAATTCGGGATCCGGCGCAGGCACATATTCATTACCTTTTGTTACTTTGAATAAAAAAAGATGAGGCACAATTGTATATCCTTCAGGTAAAATGAATTGACCCGATCTCATTTCATTATCAATTAATTCGGGTCCTATATAAAAAGATTTATCTTCAATATTTTCAGAAACAAGTCCGGTCATTATCATTCTGTAATATGTTTCTAAAACATTGGCATCATAATTTTCATCCCGTTCGAACGGTTTTAGAGCCTGCTGAAAAATTTTAATTTCATTTTCCAAACCATTTAGAATTCCAGGGTAACAGATTGTCAGCTGATTAAAATACCAGGAGCGTCTTAAAAGTTCCTTGTCAATTACTGCAACGTCCCGGCGGTAATCTTCAACAAATTGAAAGTAGTAAGATTGTGAAAGAAAATAATCCCATTGATAGCTTAAAATAATTGAATTTTCTTCAACACTGTTTAGTAAGCTTTTAGTGTAATCTTCAAAAATATAAACATCATCCTGGTTTACCTTATTGAAATTGCCGTAAGTTTGTACTGCAATAATTATTATAAACAAAGCTGCCGATACGGGCAATTCAAATGATTTTCGTCTTAATGTGATCGCAATTGCATAAAAGGCGAAAGCCGCAAAAATACCTAGCGCAATAAATGCAAGGAGAAAGTAGGAGTCGATATCATTAATGTCATAATTTATTGAGTAGGCTACGGTAGAGATAAATAATATTGATGCAAACACGAACGCAGTTTTGTTATACTTGAAACATGCAAATATTCCTATAATTACGATCAATAAACCAATATAAAAGAACTCGATTGGCAAGTTCGTGAAAAAATATTCAAGCTGTTTTTTAGCTGAATCTGTTGAAGTAAACAGCCAGACCTGATATTGTTTTCCGGCAAAGTGTCTTAGAAATTTTTCGAAGTCAATTGGATTTCCCCAGTTTATCAAGGGATTTGCACTTGCTCTAATTGGTAAATAACTGTAAATAACCGCCAGTATTGGGAAGAAGAGGAGAAGAATATAAAATATTTTCTTAAATGATTCACTAGAAAATCTTTCTTTTTTAAAGAACAAATATGCAAT
>JAENZU010000723.1 GCA_016841125.1 Melioribacter sp.
AATTTCTCCATAAGAGTGATTTATTCGTGTTGAAAGCTGATCGAGTTCTAATGCAATTTTGATATGATCAAGCGCTTCGTCATTTCTTTGCTGAGCAGAAAGAAGGTATGTAAAAGTATGGTGCGCGTCTGCAGAGCCGGGGCTTAATTTCAATGCATGTAAAAACGACTTCTCGGAACCTTTAAAATCCCAATCGTAAAAAAGTTTAACTACAGCAAGGGAAATATGAGAATCGGGAATTGTGCTATCCAGTTCAATTGCCTTAAGTGCATATTTTTTGCCAAGCGGATAAGCACGTTTTGTGCCGATATAACCAATTGCCCCCAAATAAACATAGCATGAAGAAATTAACGCATACGGCAGAACAAATTCAGGAGCCACAGAGATGGATTTTTCTAAAAGTTCTATTGCCTTCTTAACAAAGTAAGGATCCCATTTATTCCATTCGTACAAACCCTGAAGAAACAATTTGTATGCCTCGAAATTGTTCGTATAGGATTTTACCAATTTTTCATTTATTTGTTTTGATGATAATTTTTCTCTCAATCGATTAGCAATCTTAATGGATATTTCATCCTGTACTTCAAATATATCTTCTAATTTACGATCATAAACTTCCGACCAAACATGGTAACCGTCGGCAGTGTTTATTAATTGAGCCGTAATTCTTACCCGGTTTCCGGCTTTTCTAACGCTTCCTTCCAGTACGGTGCCTACGTTCAATTTTGCACCAATTTCTCTCATGTCAGTATTCTTGCCTTTAAATGCAAAGGATGAGGTCCGGGAAGTAACACGCAATCCATCAACTTTAGTTAAAGCATTTAAAATTTCTTCGGTTATACCGTCGCTGAAATATTCATTATCAGGATCACTGCTCATATTCACAAATGGTAATACTGCAACACTTTTAAATGAGGTGCCTGTTTTAAAACGGATTGTTTCCTCGGGAGGAATCACCAAATTATTGTTGGCAATGGAGAATATTTCGAGCGGAGTATCAACATTCTTTAAATCAAAGTGACCAAGTGAAATAGAATGAAATTGAGGATGATTCTTTAATTCGTCATTAACTTTTGATGATACTAAAATACTTTGTGCAACCGATAAAGACTCAATTCTTGATGCGATATTAACGCCATCACCGTAAGCGCCTTCATCATCATAAACGATGTCGCCGACGTGTATACCGATCCTTAAAGGAACTTTGGGATCCTTGTTTAATTCCTCTTGAATTTTAATTGCGCTCTCAACCGCTTCAACCGCGCTGCCGAAGATGCTGAGAGTTCCATCACCGTAATATTGAATAATCTTTCCTTTATGCAGTAGAACCGCGGTATCGAGTACCTGCCGCTGGCGGTCTCGCAATTTTTTTGCCAAATCTTCATCGGACTGCATAAGGGCGGTATAACCCTCCATGTCGGTAAACATTATGGCAGCCAATACTCTAATTCCTTCGGGTTTCACTTACTAAAACTTCTCCGGTTGTTAATAAAATATTGAAGATATCTACCCCAAATTTGTCATCCCGACAGCTGTCGGGATGACAAATCGACTAATATTTTCTAAGGTTTACACGCCTCTGGCGTGGCTTGACTGCAATATAACT
>JAENZU010000724.1 GCA_016841125.1 Melioribacter sp.
CTGAAGAAGTTCCACAGAAATGAAATTTAAAATTTATACACGAACCGGTCTTTTTGGAGAACTTTTTGTTTTAGGGAATCGGACTTCCATTTATAATCGTCCGAAAATTCGAAATCCAGTAGTTTAAGACTTTCATCAAAATAGGCAAGCTCCCTATAGATCTCTGCCACAATAAGTCTTTCCCGCTCATCTTCGAGATCCAGTAGTTTAATTATCTTCATCAAATTATCAACTTCAATCTGCAGAAAATTTTGATCTCTATTCTTACCGCCTCTAAATTTCCTATTGGAAAAGTGCCAAAGTTTAATTCTAAAATAGATCTCTCTTTCAGAGTTTGTGTTGATTTTTTCATCCTTTAACGCATAAAGAAAATCTTCTGCTTCAGGCAGTAAATACTCCGGTTTGTACCATTTTTCAAATTCCGGATCATGCAATTCCAATTCCCTCAATATTTTATCGTTTTCTTTCCAAGATATATTTTTACAGTGCGGACATTTAACCAAAAAATGGTTTTCCGGCAGCATCGGTGCAATTGAAAATCCATCGGACCAAAAATCAGCCCCGAATGTATTACCGCTTCTAATTGTCCTTTCGGAGTATTCGCCTCCGCATTTACTGCATTGTCGTATAAGCGTTGGTCCGGGCAGCATTATCTTTTTCCTTAATTGTTTAATCCAAACTAAAAAGAATTTAGTTTTTATCAAAAATGATTTATCTTTTATTTAACTATTCAAACTAACTGGGAAATATGCCCGAAGAAAATTTTGATGAGTTCGCGGAATACCTTGCTGAATTTGAAGACCATTTCTTCTTCGATAAAGAAGGCTGTCCGAAATGCGGAATAAACTTCAGCAGCGTAGATGGTGCACAGGATAGTCTCGTCCTGCTTTCGGAATTAGAAACATCGAAGGCGAAATTATTTCATTCCAGTTTAGCTGCTTCGGGTATTGTTTCTTCCATTAAAATTTCTTCAAACGGATGCGATTTAATTATTTATTCTAAAGACCGATCGAAAGCCGAACGAATTATTAAGCTGATCGATCTATAACTATTCAATTTTTAGATCGTCTAATTTTTGGCAAATTTTATTTTAATCATTGGAGGATTAATGAATTTTATCAACAAATCTATTGTTGCTTTATTTTTATTTTTAATTTTTACCGGAGGTGCATTGGCACAAACATACTTTGAAAATCGGGATGATATTCCCACCGAAGATAAATGGGACCTGAGTGACATTTACGATAATTGGGACCAGTGGGAAGCAGATTTGAAAGTGATGGAATCCAAAATGGATGAAATTGCACAAATGAAAGGTCAACTGAAAGAGGGACCAGATAAACTTTTGAAAGCATCTAAACTTCAGGAAGAGATGGGAATTCTTTCATACAAAGTTTACAGGTATCCCCAATTGATGAGAGACCTTGATACACGAAAACAGGAGACCGGCGCAAAACTTCAGCAGGTTCAAATTTTATTTGCAAAATTTAATACTGCAACTTCATGGATAAACCCCGAGATGCTCGAAGTGCCGTGGGAGACTATGAAAGCCTGGCTGGATAAGACACCGGAACTTGAACCCTACCGATTCCAAATTGAAGATCT
>JAENZU010000725.1 GCA_016841125.1 Melioribacter sp.
TTTCTTGAACTTGAAGAGTTGGTTATCGGTGAATTTATTTTAAATAAACTTCCTGAAAAAATTGTGGATTTGGCAAATAAGCATTTGAAATCAGATGAATTCATTCATAAATCTTTTTCAACCGAACTAGAGATTAAACCAAATAACGAACTTTATCTTGAGGTTGTCTGCTCTCCCGTGCCCCATCCTGACGGTTCATTTGCCGGGGTTGTACTTGTTATAAGAAATATTACAGAGTTAAAGCGGTTAGAATTGTTGAAATCACAATTCGTGTCTATGGTTGCACACGAACTTAAAACACCAGTGGCTGCGGTACAAGGATTTCTAAATATAATATTAGATGATACGATACCGATTTCTGCCGAACAGCAGAAAGATTATATGTATAGATCTGTGTCAAGATTAAAAAGCCTACTCGATTTGGTAAATGATCTACTTGATATTTCCAGGATGGAACTCAAAACTAAACAGCGTGAAATTGAAGATCTTAATATTATTGAATTGATGGAATCAACTTTGGAACTTCTTGAGATTGAGATTAAGAAGAGGGGATTAACTCTTAACAAATCATTCGAAAAGGATCTTCCAAATATAAGAGCAGATCAAAATGAAATTACACGGGTATTCACAAACATTCTGAGTAATGCGATAAAATACAATAAAGACAAAGGTAATATAAAGATAGATATTTTCGGTTCCGTTAACTATCTGGTTATTAAAATTTCAGATACCGGAATTGGATTGAAAGAAGAAGAGAAGATAAAATTATTTCAGGAATTTTATAGAGCTAAAAATGAGAAGACTCGCGGCATAAGCGGTACAGGTCTCGGTCTCACAATAGTAAAACGTATAGTAGATTCCTATCACGGCAAAATCGAAATAGAAAGCGAGTTTGGCATTGGAACTACATTTATTATAAAACTACCAAAAATAAAAAACTAAAGTGGGAGTAACAATCATGGCATTAATCGCAATTATCGACGATGATCCCGATATCATCGAAGCCAGTAGCCTTATACTAAAATCAAAAGGATACGATGTGATTACAGCTAATAACCCTTCAGACGGTTACAAAATTGTAACAGAGAATAAGCCTGCACTGGTAATTCTTGATGTTATGATGGATGAACCAGATGATGGATTCTTTTTAGCTCAAAAGTTCAGAAGAAACAATGTTAATATTCCGATTTTGATGTACACCTCTGTTTCCAAAACTATTGGATTTGAATATGGTGCCGGAGAAATGGTTCCGGTAGATGATTTCGTTGAAAAACCGGTTTCACCCGATGAGTTGGTTTCAAAAGTTGAAAATCTGTTACAAAAAAAATAAGGAGCAGCTTAAATGTTAGTAGTTGAAAAAAATGCGCTAACGGATGAGATCGAACAGTTGATCGGGAAATATGGAGAAGAGCGGTCGGCTTTGCTTCCTATTCTTCAGGATATTCAGAGAAATCACAGATATATTTCAGACTTCGCTCAGCAGGAAGTTGCGAGATTGTTGGATATTCATCCGGTAGAAGTTTTTAGTGTTATTTCTTTCTATTCATTTCTTAATTCACAACCGAAAGGAAGAAATATTGTTAGATTATGCCAAACTATTACA
>JAENZU010000051.1 GCA_016841125.1 Melioribacter sp.
TTATCGTATCGGTTCTTCGGTTGAATTCGATTGGTGCTGTGTAAATGCGGTTTGGACTCTTAATGATCTAAATTACAAAACGATCATGATTAATTATAATCCAGAAACAGTAAGTACTGATCACGATATCTGCGACAAACTTTATTTTGAAGAAATTACTTTAGAAAGAATTCTTGATATTTGCGAAAAAGAAAACCCTCAGGGAGTAATCGTATCGATGGGCGGGCAGCTGCCTAATAACCTTGCCGTAAAGCTGAATAATGAAGGAATAAATATTTTAGGTACATCTCCGCAACAAATTGATAACGCGGAAAACCGTCATAAATTTTCGAACATCTTGGATGAACTTGATATTGATCAGCCTGATTGGAAAGAGCTTACAAGTTTGGATAATGCTAAAAAGTTTGCCAATAGTGTGGGCTACCCGGTTCTGATAAGACCCAGTTATGTGTTAAGCGGGGCGGCAATGAGTATAGTATTAACCGAAGATGAACTCGAGGAATTTTTGAAGAAAGCGTCCGATATAAGCAGTGAACATCCGGTAGTTATCAGTAAGTTTATTACCGACGCGAGAGAAATTGAGGTTGATGCAGTTGCAGATAAGGGAGACTTGTTCTGCTATGCAATTTCAGAGCATGTTGAAAATGCCGGCGTACATTCGGGGGATGCCACACTTGTTCTTCCTCCGCAAAGGACTTATTTGGAAACAATGAGGCGTGTAAAAATAATAACCAAAGAAATTGCTAAAGCGCTTAATATTACAGGACCATTCAACATTCAGTTCATTGCAAAGGATAACGATGTAAAAGTAATTGAGTGCAACCTTAGAGCTTCAAGAAGTTTTCCGTTTGTCTCCAAAGTGCTGAAAATTAATTTCATCGATATTGCGACTAAACTAATTATGGGGCATAAAGTACCAAAAATTTCAAAATCATCTTTTGACCTTGACTATGTTGGGGTTAAGGCATCGCAATTTTCTTTCACACGTTTGAAAGGGTCAGATCCGATTACCGGTGTTGAGATGTCTTCTACCGGAGAAGTTGCCTGCATGGGGGATGATTTTCACGAAGCTTTTCTTAAGAGCATTTTCTCTACCGGATTTAGAATACCAAAAAAAGCAGTTTTATTGTCAACCGGCACTCTAAAAGAGAAGGCTGAATTTCTTGAAGAGTTAAAATTGCTAATGAAGATGGGATTGAATTTTTACGGTACAAAAGGCACAGCTGATTTTTATGGAAGAAACGGTATTCCGGTAGAAATTCTGATGAGACCTTTCGATAAAAAGGAACCCTCTATTTTATCATATCTTGCCGATGGCAAAATTGATCTGGTAATTAATATTCCGAAGACAGCCGAAAAGGTTGAATTAGACAGTGATTATATTATTAGACGAAGCACAGTTGATTTAAATATTCCGCTTATCACGAATATTCAATTTGCCAAAAGATTTGTTAGAGCGATCAACCACTACAAAGTAGATCAATTAAGTATTAAGCACTGGTCAGAATATATTTAAATGGAATTGAACCCGAATATTATAAATATTGCCGAGTCGGCAACAGTCTCGCTAAATGATAAAGTCCAGCGACTTAAAGCTCAAGGGAAAAATATAATTTCTTTAAATGCCGGTGATCCAGACTTCTCCACACACCCAAAAATTATTGAGTTTGCAAATTCTGCTTTATTGAAAGGGGAAACACACTATTGCGACAGCAGGGGTTTAATGAATCTGAGAGAAGCCATTGCTGAAAAATATCAAAGAGAGTATGGCGTAAAGATTGACCCTCTTAAGGAAATTCTTATAACATCCGGAACCATACATGCATATTATGTTTTACTGCAATCAATTCTGCAGCCCGGTGATGAAGTGCTTGTTCCGGATCCAACTTGGATGACACATGCAAATTTGGTAAATCTTCTAGGAGGAAAGGCTGTAAGGGTGCCATCAAATGAAGAAGGCGGATTTATTCCAAAACCGGCATCATGGGATAATTTACTTTCTGAAAAATCCAAAGCAATAGTATTGAACTCACCATCAAACCCAACAGGGGCAATTGCCGATCTAAAATATTTAAATGTGCTGCATAAGTTTGCAGTTGATAATAATTTATTATTTATCTGCGATGAAGTTTACGAAAAAATTATTTTTGACGGACATGAATACAATTCCGTACTTCAGACTGAAAATAAAATTGAGAATGTTTGTGTGGTTAACAGTTTTTCTAAATCATTCGCAATGACAGGCTGGCGTATCGGGTTTTTAATTGCATCTTCAAAAATTATTGATCAGGCTATAAAAGCAAGCCAATATTCAATTACGTGTGTACCCCCATTTATTCAGATTGCCGCAGCAGAAGCATTGAATGATGATGAAATAAGCGGCTGGGTTGAAGAAATGCAAAAGGAATACCAGTTCCGAAAAGATACTGTGAGAGATTCGTTGAAAACTGCTGCACCATCTATCAGCGGATTTGAACCCAGCGGTGCATTTTATTATTTTCTTAACTTAAAAAATTTGAATATCCCGTCACTCAAACTTGCACAAAATCTTTTGGATAGCACTGGGGTTGCATTAGTACCGGGTTCTGTTTACGGTGAATGCGGGGAAGGTTATTTAAGAATGAGCTTAGCCGCCAGCCATTCAACAATCACTCAAGGTTTGGAATGAACTTACGAGTGGTTAAAAGCAGATATCCCAAAATAATTGATTTGAATCCTTTCAAACATTTTCATTAACTTTGCAAAATTAAACATTGGTTCAGGTATGCAAGACTTAAGAGATAAAATAAATCAAATAGTTAAAGAGTTAATCAAACTTCTCTCAGAAAGAAGAGAGATGAGCCGTGAGGTCATTAAGAGAAAAGATTTTGCCGGAATGCCTGTTAGAGACAAAGAGCGTGAAAAAGAATTATTAAACCGCCTGATCAAACTTGGCGCCGAAAATGGCTTGGATACACACTTCATTACAAAACTTTTTTATGAAATCATTGAAGACTCTATTCGAATACAGCAAAACTACCTTTTTAAATTAGGGTTTACCGACAAAACTAAAAGTTCCGCACGCATTGCCATTCAAGGCATCGAAGGATCTTACAGCTTTCTTGCAGCTAAAAAGTTTTTTGCAAATACAGACCTAAATTTGGAATTTATATCCAAACAATCTTTTGAGGAAGTTGTAAAAGCTGTTGAAAATCAGGATGCAGACTATGCGATGCTCCCCGTTGAAAACACTACATCGGGAGGTGTAAACGAAGTTTACGATGCGATGCTCACAGCTTCAATATCAATTATAGGAGAAGAAAAATTTGAAGTAAAGCATTGCCTTGTATCATTAAAACCGATGGAATTAAGTTCGATAACTAAAATATTTGCTCACTCGCAAGCAGCTAGTCAATGCAGCAAATTTATTTCCAATTTAGGTTCGGTTTCTGTTGAGTACTTCAATGATACTGCGATGTCTGTAAAAAAAATTAAGGATGAGAGTAATCCAAATTTTGCTGCTATTGCAAGCGAAGAAGCAGCTAAGTTATTCAACGTTAATATTCTAAAAGAGAATATTGCAAACCAGGAAAATAACTTTACAAGATTTCTAATTGCGGCAAAAAATCCGGTTAATGTGGATCTTAGGATTCCATGTAAGACCTCGTTAATAATGTCTACCGCACACACTGCCGGATCGCTCGTCGAGGCTCTCTTAATATTTATGCAGCATAATATTAATATGACTAAATTACAATCGCGACCCATATTGGGAAACCCGTGGGAAGAAATGTTCTACCTCGATTTTGAAGGGAATATTCAAGATGAGAATATTGGAAGTATGCTCGATGAATTAAGCAAGCACACTAGATTTTTCAAAATATTAGGAAGTTACCCGGCTAAAGATGTTGAACGAACAAAATTATCCGATCTTGAATTGGATACGGCAAATGGTAATGATACTGTTGTAAATGAATCTACCGTGGAAAGTAAAACTAAGAAACCTGCCGCTAAAAAAGTTTCTTATAAATTGGCGAGCCGCGGTTATAAATCCGAAGATACAATTATAAAAGTAAAAGACGTATTAATAGGCGGTAATAATTTTATTGTTATTGCAGGACCTTGCTCAGTAGAATCCAAAGAACAGATTCAAAGCTGCGCGAAAGAAGCAAAAGAATTGAACGCGCAAGTACTTCGCGGCGGATGGTTTAAACCCCGCACATCTCCTTACAGTTTTATGGGACTTGGTTTCGAAGGACTCAAATTCCTAAAGGAAGCAGGAACTTCTTATGATATTCCGATAATTACCGAAGTCCTCGCTCCCGAACAAGTTCAAGAAGTTGCTAAACATTCGGATATACTTCAGATTGGTGCACGAAATATGCAAAATTTTTCACTCTTAACCGAAGTGGGAAAAACACATCGACCCGTACTTTTAAAGAGGGGTATGATGGCTTCGATTGATGAATTATTAAACGCTGCCGAATACATTCTTGCTCAGGGAAACAGGCAAGTAATGCTGTGCGAAAGGGGAATCAGAACATTCGAAACTGCAACACGCAACACTTTGGATCTGAGTGCAATACCGGTGTTAAAGGAGTTAACACATTTGCCCATCATTGTTGATCCATCTCATGCTCTTGGAGACAGAGACAAAATAATACCATTAGCTAAAGCGGCAAAAGTTGTCGGTGCCCACGGAATAATGGTTGAATTCCATCCCGAACCTGAAAAGGCTTTGAGTGATGGTCCTCAAGCGCTTTATTTTGATCAATTCGAACAATTAATGAATGATCTGAAAGAAATTAAAATTCCTGTTAAATGAAAATAAAAAACGATACACAAGTTAATGACATTGCCATAATTGGTATCGGTTTAATTGGCGGATCGATTGCTAAAGCATTAAAGAGCAGACGCGAAATTACCATTAGATGTTTTGATAGGGAAGATGTAACCTCTGGCGCTATTAAAAGCGGAACTGTTGATGAGGTATTACCTGACTTAGAAGCCGCGTTAAAATCTGACGTTATTTTTATATGCCTGCCGGTTGATTTGAGTGTTGAAGTATTTTCCGTTTTATACCCTAAACTTCGGGAAGATCAAATTATCTCTGATGTTTGCAGCGTTAAAGGATTATTAGAAAAAACATCGAGAGAAATAAAATCGGCAGGAATTTATTTTGGCGGTCATCCTATGACCGGCAGAGAAAAAGGAGGTTTCGAAAATTCTGATGCTCTACTTTTTGAAAACAGCATTTACCTCCTTTCAGATTCAAATGAAAATCATATTTTATTTCCGAGCTTCCAGAAGTTAATATTGGAACTTGGGGCAAGAATAAACTTGATCAACCCATATCTTCACGATGAGCATATTGCTAAAGTAAGTCATCTTCCGCAATTGGTATCTGTTGCTCTGATGAATTCCGTTACACGGGAAAATAATGAAGTGTTAAATTTTGCCGCGGGCGGCTTTAGGGATATGACAAGAATTGCTTCAAGTAAATTTGATATTTGGAAATCAATCATTTTATCTAATAAAAATCTTATCTTAAATGAGTTGAATTCACTACGCTCCGAATTAAGTAGAATCGAAAATGATATTTCTGATTTAAATCTTGATCAACTGGAATTTAAATTTGAAAATGCTAGAGTTTGCCGGGATGAAATTCCGAAGAACAACAAAGGATTTCTTTTTCCGCTTCATGATGTTTACGTATTTGTGAAAGATCAGCCCGGAATTGTAAGCAAAATATCCACAGCTTTATTTGAACAAGAAATAAATATTAAAGATATTGAATTGATGAAAATACGAGAGGGGACCGGGGGTACCTTCCGATTGTCGTTCGAATCCGAGAAGGATGCCGGAAAAGCCGTTTCAATTTTGAATGAACTTGGATTTGAGACAAAAACTAATTGATTGGTATGGTTACATTTTCACTTTATTTTTTTTGAAAATGTTAATTTTACTTTTCCTATTTTACTAGCTTTATCTTGTTTCATAATTATATATCAGGAACTAATTGAACAGATTAAAATCTCTTTTCAGATTTACTCTGCTGGCGATAATCCCTTTATTATTTGCGTCTAGTCTTTACGGGCAAAATGCTAGTTTGAAGTTTAAAAAATTCAAGACCGAAGATGGTCTTCCCACAAATAATGTTTACTCACTTTTTGAAGACTCAAAAGGATATATTTGGCTCGGAACCGGTGAAGGTCTCTGCAGATTTGACGGCTATGATTTTACAATATTTCAAAATATAAAAAATGATACAACTTCGCTTTCAGCAGATTTAGTTTACACAGTTGCTGAAACAAGAGACGGCAGAATTTGGGCGGGTACCTTGGGAGGAGGCTTAAACGTTTATTCCCAAGATGAAGATATATTCAGACATTATAAATTTTGTCCGCAAGACACTAATTCTGTACCGGATAATTCCATAAGATCTTTATATACCGATAGCAATGGAGATTTATGGGTTGGAACAAATGAAGGCTTCTGCAAATATTTACCCGAAGCTGACCGTTTTCGAAACTATAGAGTTAAAGCTGATTCTAACGGTAATACGAATGCGAACTTTACAAGTTCTTTTTTGGATGACCGGAACGGGCATTTATGGGTCGGAACAATAACGGGCGGACTGAATAAGTTTACTTTTTCAACCGGGAAAATAAAAAATATCTTCTTTGATTTTGATGAGAAGATTAATCTTCACTTCAATATGATTTGGGATATCGGTATCGATAAAGAAGGAATTCTTTGGCTTGCTACCAATAGAGGATTAGTTAGGTTTGATCCCGAGACAGAAGAATATAAATCTTTTCCGTTTCCGCAGAATGGTCACACAATATTCAGCGATAAAATTACCAGAACTATAATGGTTGACAGCGACGGCGAAATTTGGCTGGGCTCGGTTAATCATGGATTGATAAATTTTGATCCTGCCACTAAAGAGTTTGTTTTTTATAAGCACCATCCTTACATCACATCTTCTATAAGTGCGGATTATGTAACTGATATTCTTCAAAGTCGTACAGGACTTATTTGGGCTGCTACAAAAGGCGGGGGAATAAATCATTTTCAGAAAACAAAAATTATTGAATTCGCGGCTAATTTGGAAGTTCATTCGATCTACAAGGATGATGATGCAAATTTATGGATCGGTACCGAAAAAGGACTCATAAAATACTCTGATAATTTAGAAGAGATTAACAGATACGAAATTGGAGGTAAGAGTAAAAAGAGGGTAAAAGATAATATTGCAAATACTATTATGGGGTTTAATGATGATATTTTGATCGGAACAAAAGAAAGTGGGTTGGTTTTGTTCAACAAAAGGACCGGGCGTTTTTCTTTAATTTACGAAAATGAAATTCCCAGCAGAATTTACCGTTCCAATAGGATTAAATCTTTAGTTAAAGATAGTACCGGTAATTATTGGTTTACTAATTTTACGAATGGAATAACAAAATATTCACCGAATACGAATTCATTTACTAATTATTTTTATGTCGATTCGGTAGAAATACCGAATAATTCTCTTAAAGCAGAATGTTTATTGGTTACACGGGATAACAAATTATTTATAGGTACATCGAAGCACGGTTTAATTGAATTCGATATTAAAACGGAGAATTATATTATACACCAAAAAGCTAATGGTGACTCTGATAGTCTTGCAAGTAATTATATAACCTATTTGCTTGAAGGAAGAGATGGATCAGTTTGGATCGGGAGTTATTCTTCGGGAATTATTAGATATGATAGAAAAAAGACAAAATTCGAGTCGATAAGTGCAAAGCATAGTTTGCCGAGTAACATGATAATGGGCATATTGGAGGATAATGCCGGTGATTTATGGTTTAGTACAAACAAGGGTATTTCCAAGTATAACCCGCGTATTGAAACATTTACAAATTTTTCAATTGATGACGGACTGCAGGGCAATTACTTTTTTAGCGGAGCATGTTTTATAGATAGAAAAGGTCTACTCTATTTCGGCGGCTTGAACGGTGTAAATATTATTGATCCAAGTTCTGTAAATAAAAGAAATATTCCGCCTAATTTGGTTATCAGCCAAATTAAGGTTTACGATAAGAGGATTCCCCTTATCGGAGAGCAAGCTAATTTGAATCATATTTATTTAAGTCACGAAGACGATTTTATTTCAATTGAATTTTCAGCTCTCGAATACCGGAATTTGGGTAATCTCAATTATCAATATAAGCTTGTTGGTATCGATAAAGAATGGGTTGATAGCGGAACGAGGCGTTATGTTTCCTACACTAATTTACCCGGCGGAGAGTATCGTTTCAAGGTGAAGGTTACAAATCTTCAAAATAATTGGGCTTCGCAAGAAACAACGCTTGTAATATTTAAAGATCTTGCTTTATGGGAAAATTGGTGGTTTAAAATATTTGTACCGCTCTTAGTTTTCGGGGTTGGATATTTCCTTTATAAGAAAAGAATAGAGAGCTTAAATAAGCAAAAAAGTAAACTTGAAAATCTTGTCGATGAAAAAACAAAACTTATTGAAGAAGTTTCGAATCTAAATTATAATCTTGAGCAGGAAATTAATGAACGTAAGAAAGCTGAATTTGCATTGATAGGAGAAAAGGAAAAAGCAGAAAAATCAGAGCGGCTCAAATCAGAATTCCTTGCACAAATGTCGCACGAAATCAGGTCACCAATTAATATTATTTTAAGTTATACATCTCTATTAAGAGATGAGATGAAAGATATCCCTAGAAAAAACTTCGATTTACACTTCAACAGTATCGATAGCGGCGGAAGACGAATAATTCGAACAATCGATATGATCTTGAATATGTCGGAAATCAATACAGGAACTATCGAAATAAATCCAACCAAATTTGATTTAAATACCGAAGTCTTACAAAACCTGCATCAGGAATACGTGCGTTTCGCTACTTCAAAAGATTTGGAATTAAATTATTTTGACAAATCAAAAAATTCGTGGATTTACGCCGATCAATATTCGGTGACACAAATTTTATCAAATCTGATTGACAATGCCATAAAATATACAAAGGAAGGGAAAATTGATATTCTGCTTTTCAATACCGACGGCAAAGTAAACGTTGAAATAGTTGATACAGGAATTGGAATATCTCAAAAATACATACCCAGTTTATTCAACCCATTTTCGCAAGAAGAATCTGGATACACCAGAAAATTCGAAGGTACCGGGCTTGGCCTTGCGTTAGTAAAAAAATATTGCGAATTGAATGATGCCACAATATCGGTTGAAAGTGTTAAAGGTAAAGGTTCAAAATTTACAGTTACATTTCCCATAACTGAAAACCCTAATATTTAAGAACACTGCCGCCTATAAATTCTCTTAGTACAGAATCTCCGGGTATTGGATTTTCGTTGGTTACCGGCTCAACTTGTTTAAGCATATTTAGAATTCTGCATGCTCTTTTGTGAGCATCAACTTTAAGCGGATCGTTATTATATTTTTCGCACCACTCTTCAAATTTATCCAATAATCTTGCGGCGTAAATAGAAACCTCATATGGCATTCCGCTGCTGATAATATAGTCGGTTGAATTTATATACGGAATAATATTTCTTTTCTCGCTGCTCCTCACGTAGTGCCAATGTTCCAATGTTTGCTGAGGATTGTACGCTCTGAATGCGGAATCCCTAAGCATTCTGCGTATCAGTCGTATATCTGTCCATTGTACAAAATTGTTTTCGTTATCCTTCATTTGTAAAAGCGGTTCCAAGTAGAGCTTGAATTTTTTTTCGTTTGAGATCGATTCACTAAATTGAGGGTAGAGTCCGTGCAGGCTATCTATCAGCAAAAGTTCATTCTCTTCCAATTTCAAAGGTGTCTGATTTAGTTTTCTTTTTCCGGTCTTGAAATCATAAAATGGAATAAGTACTTCTTTTCCTTCGGTTAATTTTTTTAAATGTTCATTGATTAGTTCTAAATCCAATGCTTGCGGTGTCTCAAAATCATAATCTCCAAATTCATCTTTCGGGTGTAATTCAAGATCGTAAAAATAATTATCCACTATCCATGGCTTAAAGCGCAAGCCCATTTGGGTGAGCCGCTGTTCAAGTTTAAGTGTAGTGGTTGTTTTTCCTGATGAGGATGGTCCGCTTATTATCACAACTTTTAATTCGGAAATTCTATTTTTGATCATTTCCGTAGCTTGAGCTACATCGTCTTCGTATTTGGCTTCACTTTCGTGAACAATATGCGGGAACTCACCATTCTTCACTCTTTGGTTCAATCCGTTTATGGTGAGCAGATTATGATTAACAGCCCAATCGTGAATATACCATATTTTAGCCCAGGGAATATTTTCTGATGGAGAAGAAGCATGCTCTGCTTCAGCTTTCCGGCTTCTGCTCCTTTCATCACGATAAAGAATGAATTCCTTGGCTACTTTAGCATGACCTTCTTCGATGAGAATTTTTTCCACAGCATCTTGAATTTCTTCAATGCTGGGTTTTTTACCCTGTACGTGTGATTTTTCCAGAAAAGCAGTAACTTGCTTGGCGAGATACTCTGCACGCTCCTTATCTCTTCCGCCGACAGATACGGCAGCTCGGTAAATAGCGTTCATTATTCTTTCCGGCTTGAACGGAACTATTGCTCCGCTTCTTTTAATTACGTGTGTTATTGTTGACATAATTTCTTAAATTTTTAGTATTATTATTCTTAAAAATAAATATTTCTTACTAAATTAACAGAAATAAATACATTCTGTAAATGAAAGGTTAAATTCTTATCTATATTTTAAAGTTTAATCTCTGCAATTGAAGTGAGGAAATCTGAATGAGAATTGAGCAAGCTTATCTAAATGGAGATTGGAGTCTTAAAAATCTAAACGGAGCAAATACTGATTTACTGATGCTGTTTGGTGCAACTCATTTAATAAAAGATGAAAATTTGTATTTTAAAATGAGAGAAAATTTTCCGAAAGCTCAGATCATCGGATGTTCCACAGCAGGTGAGATACTTGGTACCAGAGTTACTGACGACACGATAAGTATAACTGCCATTGAATTCGAGAAATCGAAAATAGAAGCATTCAAAGTTGATATTAATATCTCTTCTCAAAGTTACGATGCCGGTAAAACTTTAGGTGAAAAATTAAACAAATTAAATCTTAAACATTGCTTTATTCTATCAAAGGGACTTAAAGTAAACGGAAGTGATTTGGTAAAAGGTTTAACTGATCACCTTCCCTCGCACGTTAATTTAACCGGAGGATTAGCGGGTGATTCTGCACGTTTTGAGGAAACCTATGTGATGCTGAATGAACCCGCCAGAACAACCACAATTGCAGCAGTAGGTTTTTATGGTAATGATCTCAAGGTCGGTGTCGGTTCACTCGGCGGCTGTGATCCTTTTGGTCCTGAACGAATTGTTACTAAATCAAAAGGTAATGTGTGTTACGAATTTAATTTCCAGCCCTCACTCGATTTATACAAGAAGTAATTAGGATCTTATGCGGCAGATTTACCAGCTTCCGGGTTATTATTTCCAATTAATTTAAGATTTCCGGATGGCTCGAAAGGATTGGTCCGAACAATACTTTCAGTCGATGAAAAGGAAAAGAGTATGACGTTTGCGGGCGACGTACCCGAAGGGACTTATGCAAGATTAATGAAAGCAAACTTCGATAGATTGATTGATGGTGCACATGATGCCGCAAAAACAAGTTTTGAGCATCTGGGTAGTGTTGAACCGGAACTAGCAATTCTTATTAGTTGCGTAGGCAGAAAGCTAATTCTAAAACAGCGGGTTGAAGAAGAAGTTGAAGCCGTAAGTGACATCTTTAATCATAAAACACCGGCAACAGGGTTTTACTCTTACGGCGAAATTGCACCGTTCAACTCTGATGCTAAGTGTGAACTCCACAATCAAACAATGACTATTACAACTTTTAGAGAAAATTGATGTTTGATGAATTCCACAGCTTATTGAAGCGCCAGTTAAAAGGTCATTTTAATAGTATAGATGAAATCCCAAAAGAGATTATCGATTTATTGAAAGACGTAAATCTTGCTTACGAACAGGCAGACCAGGATAGAAATATGCTTGAATTATCTCTTGATTTAAGTTCGGAAGAATTGCTGAATGTAAATGCCGAATTACTTGGGCACAGAAAGAGATTGGAATTACTGGTAGAAGAGCGAACAAATGAGTTGAGCAGAACAAATCAGAAACTTCAAAATGAGGTTAAAGAAAGAACGCGCTCGCAGCAAATACTAAATACGCTATATCAAATTACTCAAGCAGGACACGAGGTAAGTAATTTAAGAGATTTATTGCATGCAATCCGGGTTGCATTAGCTAGTTTTATGGATACGAGTAATTTCTTTGTTGCACTTTACAATAAAGATTCTGAAACAATAAGCCTTCCATATTTTATTGACAGCCAGGACAAATTCGAAAAATTTCCGATAGCAAAAACTTTGACAGGTTATGTAATAAAATCTAAAAAACCGCTGCTGGTTAATAGACAGCAAATTGCATCCCTAATAGAAGAGGGGATTGTTGATCTGGTTGGAACACCCGCTGAAATCTGGATGGGAAGCCCGATAGTTTATAATGAAAATGTAGTTGGAGTTATTGCTATTCAAAGTTATAAAGATCCAACGGCTTTTGGTAAACTTGAATTAGAATTAATTAAATTTATATCGAACCAGGTTGGATTATTAATTGAAAGAAAAATTGCCGAAGAAGAAATTAAAAAATATTCTGAACAGTTAGAAGAATTAAACGCCAGTAAGGATAAATTCTTTTCGGTACTGGCTCACGATCTAAGGTCTCCGTTTATTGCGTTACTCGGTTATACGGAAATATTAAATGACGAGTTAGACGAACTTAATACAACACAATTGAAATTTTACGCAGGCAATTTGAATAAAGCTGCACAAAACTTATTTAATTTATTGGAAAATCTGCTAGAGTGGTCTCGGGTACAATCGGGCAAGATTAATTTTAACCCGCAGCAATTCGAA
>JAENZU010000726.1 GCA_016841125.1 Melioribacter sp.
TTCATCCTGATAAAATTTCTTATCCAACTTTTTTTTATGCTTGCTCTTAAATTCAAAGTCTTCTAATTCAACAATTTGTTCATTTTCATCATCTTTCTTTTTTGATTTCTTGTCTTTTTTAGACATTATTTATTTCCTCGTTAGTTTGTTGCAGAAATATTTCCACGGTTACTTCTTACCATCCGTGAAAAAAGTGAAATGCTCGGATCGGTCAAAAATTTGATCCAGAGTTTAAACCATGATGTATGATAGTACAAGGTGTCATAATGTTCGGGAGCTGCCTTGCGGATTTCAGGAAGTTTATTCCAGGGGACCGAGGGAAAATCGTGATGCTCATTGTGGTAACCGACATTCAATGCTAAAATGTTTAATGGTCCGTAGTAGCTGTAAGTTTCCTGCGGAGGTTTTATCAAGTAATGTTCCTGTATCCACCTTGCACCGAGAGGGTGAAACCCAATTGAGAAGAAAAATGAAAATACCAAGTAGAGGAGGGAAGTCCATCCGAAAAAGTAAACGATTAAAATATCTGATCCGAAAACAACCAACCAATTGATGAAAGTCCAAATGCTGGCAAACTGGATCTCTTTCAGTCTCGGCGGTCGCAAAGCCTGAAATACAGGAAACATCATTTCCCAAAATACTTTTCCAACCGGAGTAGCGCCGATCATTTTTGCTTCCCATTTGCTTGCCAGGTCAGCATCAAGATCATAAACGCCTTGATACGAATGATGTTTGAGGTGATAGCTTCTGAATGAAATTGCACTGGGAACAACATTTGGTATGTCGGCGATCATCGAGAAGATTCGGTTTAAAGTTCTATTTTTGAAAATTAAATTGTGAGCCGCTTCGTGTATTAAAACAAATAAACTATGATTTGCAAAAGCTCCAACAAAAAAGGCAATTATCAATGGAAGCCACCATGCCTGGTTCTGCATTAAAATTGCAATTGTAATTTGCATTCCAACAACAAAAATAATTAACAGTGCGCTGTAAGGGTTTCTTCCGATAAATTGGCGAATTTCCGGATGATCTTTCAGTATTGTTCTCGTTCGGAGTTTATGCGGTTCCGGTTCTTCGGAATAGTAAAAATCGTTTTTCCCTTCCATTCTTCCTCCGGTTAAAATTGTAGAGTAGCTAAGAATGGAATAAAACTAAGAAGTAAAATTCTTTAAGTCAATTAAAATCAGTTACCCACTTCAGATATGAGTGTGTCGGCAGCCGACAATCCGGAAATGAATGCACCTTCAATTTTAGGTGCTGCAAATGCATCACCTGCGAGAATTAGTATTCCGGGCTGCTTAATTAAAGCGGAGGATTTTGCGTAAAGAGTTTTGGCGAGACTGTATTTCCAGCGGTGAATTTGATAATCAACAATTTCAGAACCCAGATATTCCTTAACAGATTCATATATTTCTTTGATTATCTGTTCATTCGACTTATCCCAGTTGATTCTACTGTATTCCGGTCCGGCATGAATTGTAATTGCAGTTACGTTTTTCGATATCCCTTTGATTTTATTATCCGCAATAAATGATACCGGTTCGCCCGAAAGTTTAATGCCGCCGGGAGAAGCAATGTTGCTCGGTCCGTCTAATACTGC
>JAENZU010000727.1 GCA_016841125.1 Melioribacter sp.
GCATACATTGCAGATATCACCTCAAAAGAAGAACGCTCAAAAGGGATGGGCTTAATTGGAGCTGCTTTTGGGTTGGGGTTTGTATTCGGTCCCTTAATCGGCGGATTTCTATCAAGTTATAGTTATATGGTTGCAGGTTTCGGTGCCGCCGGATTTTCCACACTTGCGCTCATCTTTGCTTTTTTCTTTTTGCCTGAATCTCTAAAAGAGAAAAAAACAGACCAAAAAATAAAACTGCAGTTATTCGATATTGATTTTACTAAAAGGATATTGTCTCATCCTCAATTGGGGATTCTAATCACTCTATTTTTTATAATAGTTTTTTCGATGGCTAATATTTACGGTACATTTGCAATTTTAGGATATAAAAAATATGGATTTACCGATCAGCAGAACGGTTATTTATTTGGTATTATAGGTATTATCGGGGCTTTAATTCAAGGGGGATTAATTAGATATTTGTCGAAAAAATTTAATGATAAAGTGCTGGTTCTCTCGGGAACTTTCTTGATGATGATTGGGTTGGGAATGCTTCCGTATGGAATTAATTTTTTAGGCGTAGCACTTGTTGCGGTTGTTCTGGCTGTCGGTACCGGAATTTTACAGCCTACTGTATTGAGTATGGTTTCCAAATATTCACCTGATAACGAACAGGGGGCAATACTTGGTATAAATCAGTCTTTTGCCTCGCTCGCTCGCGTACTCGGACCTATTTGGGGCGGATTCTCATTCGAATTTATTGGCTATGAGTTTCCATTTTTGACCGGGGCTGCATTCACTTTGCTGACTTTTATTATTTCAGCAATATTCTTAAATTCACGTAGGATGAAAGAAGTAAATACAAATGTTTAAAGTTGGAAATATAAATATAAACAAAGCGCTTCTATTGGCTCCAATGGAAGATGTAACTGATATTGCTTTTAGAAAAATCTGTAAAGAATTGGGAGCTGATGTTGTCTACACTGAATTCGTTAATTCTGACGGCTTGATCAGAGCGAATAAAAAAACGCATGATAAATTGAGAATTACCGAAGAAGAAAGACCTGTCGGGATCCAAATTTACGGCGGAAATCTTGAACCTATGATAGAAGCGGCGAAAATATCAGAAGCTGAAAACCCTGATCTAATTGATATCAATGCCGGATGCTGGGTTAAAAAAATTGCAAAGAGGGGAGCAGGCGCTGGATTGTTGAAAGATCCTCCATATTTGCAGAAAATGGTCGAAGAAATTGTGAAAACAGTTCAAAAACCTGTTACCGTTAAAACGCGTATTGGGTGGGATAAAGAATCCATTATGATTGAAGAGGTAGCAAAAAGGATGGAAGATGCCGGAGCAGCAGCATTGACAATTCATTGCCGAACCAGAAACGAAGGTCATTCCGGAGACCCTGATTGGACATGGATCGAAAAAGTTAAAAAGATTGTGAAAATACCAATTGCACTCAATGGCGGTATTTTTACTCCTGAGGATTCAAAAAATGCATTCGACCAAACCGGAGCCGATGCTGTTATGATAGCAAGGGGTGCGATTGGGAATCCGTGGATATTCAGCCAAACAAAAGATTTAATGAGTAAAGCGTCTATAGTGAGGAAATCT
>JAENZU010000728.1 GCA_016841125.1 Melioribacter sp.
AGAGCTGATAGGAAGAAGCGTTAAAATGGAAGAAGTTTACGGCGGCGATAAAAACAACACTGTTACTATTTTCGGAGGTATCGGTTCCGATACACAAGTAACATGGCCGCAAGATCTTTACTCGATAGAAGTAGTCTTTATGGATACGCTAATTGCTTCTGCAAGATTTGAAGTCGGAGAATCAGAAAACTCCTCGCGTTTGATTGTTGATGTTCCTGCAAAAAGCAGTAAGGCAACAGGAAGTAAAGCCCCGCTCTCCGGTGAAGAATTGATTTTTGAAGAAATAAATAAATTAGTTGGACTAAATGATATTAAACAAAAACTCCATGAATATTATGCCTATGCAAAATATGTAAAACTTCGTCAGGAAAAAGGGCTCGATGATTTAGATGAGTTACACCTCAATTTTGTATTTGCTGGAAATCCCGGAACAGGCAAAACAACCGTGGCGAAGCTGCTCGGCAAAATTTATAAATCGCTCGGATTACTTCCGCGTGATTCTGTTTTTGAAGTTGACCGCGGTGATTTTGTCGGAAGGTATATCGGTGAGACTGCCCCTCAGACAAAAGAGGTAATTGAAAAAGCACGGGGCGGAATTCTTTTTATTGACGAAGCTTATGCTCTCTGGCGTGATGACGAAAAAGATTTCGGGCGTGAGGCGATTGAAGTTTTAGTAAAAGAACTTTCGGACGGGAAGGGGAATTTGGCAGTTATTGTTGCAGGGTATCCGAAGGAGATGAATGGGTTTATCGAATCTAACCCGGGATTAAAGTCTCGATTTACAACGTGGTACGATTTCCCCGATTATACACCCGACGAACTGATGGCTATTGCCGAATTGATGTCCTCCAATAAAATTCTTCAGATCGCAGAACCGGCAAAGAAAATTCTTTATAAATTAGTGGTTGATGCATACCGTAAAAGGGATAGGCATTTTGGAAACGCCAGGTTTGTAAGCTCGCTTATTGAAGAGGCTCAAATTAATTTGGGGCTTCGCGTAATGGAGAAAAACGATCCTTCGAAACTTTCGGTGGAAGAAATTTCTACTCTAAATTCAGAAGATGTTGAAAAGATAATAGATAAAAAACTTTCTAAAATACCGGATTTTCCGATTGATGAAGAACTGCTAAAAAAATCTTTATTCGAACTTAATAGTCTAATTGGGTTATCGAAAGTTAAGACTGAAATAAAAGAGATAGTTAAACTAGTAAGGTTCTATAAAGAGAGTAAAAAAGAAGTATTAAATTCACTTTCGCTTCATAATGTATTAACAGGTAATCCCGGTACCGGAAAAACAACTGTTGCTCGAATAATTGCCAATATTTACAGAGCTTTAGGCTTACTCGAAAAAGGTCATTTGGTTGAATGTTCACGCGATAGTCTGGTGGCAGGTTTTGTAGGTCAGACCGCCATTAAAACAAAAGATAAGATCGATGAGTCGATGGGGGGTGTACTTTTTATTGATGAGGCTTATTCACTTTCTCGCGAAAGCGGACAGACAGATTATGGTGAAGAGGCAATCGAAATTATTCTCCAGTCGATGGATAATCAGCGTGGAAAATTCAGTGTTGTTGTTGCCGGCTA
>JAENZU010000052.1 GCA_016841125.1 Melioribacter sp.
TAGGTGATGAGATCCAGCTCGAAGAAGTAATGCAGGTTCTAATTGAAAACAGCATCGATGCTCTTGCGGGTAATGGAAAGATAATTATCAAAGCTGAAAAAGAAATTGATAGGAAAAAAGTTAAGATTTCTGTCTGTGATGAAGGAGTCGGAATTGAAGCTGCCGATCTTAAAAAACTATTTCATCCCTACTTCACAACTAAGAAAGAAGGTACCGGAATGGGACTGGCAATAGCAAAAAAAATAGTGGAAGATCACGGATCAAAATTGGAAATAGAATCTACAGTAAATAAAGGAACAATGGTTTCATTTTATCTAAAAAGTGTGGAGAATAAAATTGAAGGGGAAACTACTTCTAATTGATGACGACAATGTTTTTCTAAATTCGTTAAAAGCCGTAGTCGAAGATATCGGTCATGATGCCGATGTGCTTGATAATCCTACTGAAGCCGTAGACAAAAGCAAAGCCGGCAATTACGATTTGATTTTGCTGGATATAAAAATGCCGGGAGTTAACGGCATCGATTTGATGAAGAGATTTTTAGCCGATGCACCGGATACCCCAGTTGTTATTGTTTCAGGACAAAGCACTATCTCAATTGCAGTTGAAGCAATGAAAATAGGGGCTTATGATTTTGTTGAAAAACCAATCGAACGACAGCGGATCGAACCAGTTATAAAAAACGCGCTGAAGGTAAGAAGTCTGCTACTACAGAATAAGTATCTTAGTGAAACCCTCGGCAAAGAGACTAAACTCGTAGGATCATCCCGCGAGATTGAAGAGATAAGAAAACATATTTTAACCATTGCCCCATCGGATGCAAAAGTGCTTATACTCGGCGAGACCGGCACAGGTAAAGAGATAATCGCAAAAGCAATTCATCAGAACAGCAGCCGGAATAAAGGGCCTTACATTAAAATAAACTGTGCTGCAATTCCAGCGACTCTGCTCGAGAGTGAATTGTTCGGTCACGCTAAAGGTTCGTTCACGGGCGCATCCGAAGAAAAGGAGGGGAAATTTTACGCAGCCCGGAATGGTACTTTATTTCTCGATGAGATCGGCGATATGAATCTGAATCTTCAAGCAAAAATACTCAGATTTTTGGAAGAGGGGGAAATTGAAGTGGTGGGAAAATCTATACCGGTTAAAGTAGATGTAAGGATTATTGCTGCAACAAATCAAAGTCTTGAACAGCTTACGAGAGAAGGTAAATTCAGAAACGACTTGTACCATAGACTGAATGTTGTAACAATAAAAGTTCCGCCGCTTCGCCAAAGAAAGTCAGATATAGAAGATCTGGCGTATCACTTTTTGAAGAGCTATAATGATGAATACAATAAATCCATCCAAAAAATAACCGATCGAGCCTTGGGTGTGATGAGAAGCTATGACTGGCCGGGTAATGTAAGAGAGCTGCGTAATTTTATTGAGAAGCTGGTTATTTACACAACAAAAGATAATGTAGATATCGGGGACATTTTAAATTTATTCAACTCCAAAATTAAGGTTGAACATTTGGATTCCGATATGGGGTTTCTTACCTACAAAGAGGCAAAACGTGAGTTTGAGAAATCTTACTTTCTCGAAGCATTAAATCAGCACAACGGAAATATCAGCGAAACCGCAAGAACACTTGGTCTTGATAGATCAAATCTATTTAAGAAAATCAAAGCTCTCGGGATTGAAACAAATTCGGATCAAGATAACATTTTGGACTAGGTTAAAACAAAAATAATAAGTTTATTAAAATTCCCGCGATCTTTGTGCTGACTGTGTTTAATAGATTGCGGGAATTTAATTACTATAAAGCAATTTGTTAAATTGAAACCATTTTAAAATCTAGTTCAACTTCACTTCCACCGCATCAAAGCGGGCGCCGTGGAAATGTCCGACAACAGTGACAAATTCAGACTGTTCAATGCCTTCAGGCAGCAGCGCTTTATCAACTGCAACCTGAACTTTTTTACCTTTTACATCAACAACATAAAAGAGTGCTTTCATCGGATCGCTTGAGAGGTTTATTCCCTGATCGGCAAGCAGCTTAACTTTAATTTCTTTCTGAACATGAGCGTCGGGATCAACATCATCGAAGGATCCCAATCCTTTTTGGGGAGAGAGGTAAAACAAATATATCAACCCTACAACTACAACAACCAAAATAGGTAAAATCATTTTTTGAATTTTCTGCATAACCTTAAAAGTTTAGTTTATAAAGACCTCAAATCTAAATTACAGCCGATTTAAATGCAAACCAGAATTTAATAAACCACAATAGATTTAAAAATAAAAAAGCCGCCCTCAGGCGGCTAAATTAAAAAAAATTACTTAAGCAAATTTAATTTAATGGAATGAATAAAATCTCCGGTAGTTAATCTGGCAATGTAAACACCGCTCGAAACAATTTCACCGCGACTATTTTTCCCGCTCCAAGTTGATTCGAATGTGCCTGCTCCCATTTCTTGTGAATCAATAAGTGAATTTACAAGGCGACCACGCATATCATAAATTTCTAACCGGACTTTACTGTTTTTCGGCAGAGAGAATCTGATGTTTGTTGATGGATTAAAAGGATTCGGATAAGCATTCTCTAATTTATAATCGTTCGGAACCGAACTTGAAACTGTTGCAACCCCGGTATAAATTCCGCCATGAACAGGATTGTCGGTATGGCAAGGAGCGCATTCCATATGAGTCATTACATTATTTGCCATGGCTCCGCCGTGACATCCCATACATACGGCGTTTGAAGCCGGATCTGTAAAAGTAGAAGTAAATGTGCTTGCAAAATGAGCATTTAAGACTTCAGCTGTTTTTGCCGCAATATCACCAGTCAATCGGGCACATCTTTCTTTTCTCTCAATATCGGATACTTTTTTACCTGCGACCATACACCACTGGCTAACCGAGGCATGGCAGAGAGGGCTGCCTGCAACATTCTGAGGGAGCGGACCTGTAAAATTTTGAATAACATATGTTGCAGCATTGGCAGCATCACTAGGCAGGTTCTCGGTGGTTGAATAACCCCAAACTTCGTTTATAAGAGCTCCGGAGGGTGCTTTTTCAGTTACCAAACTTATTAATGCCGCAGCGCCGTTGAGAGCTCCGCAAATTGAACCCCAGCCAACTCCGCCGCCTCTTCCGAAAAGCATTACCTCAATCGGGAACGTTAACCAAGGATCACCGACGGTTTCAGCAAGTGCTTCTGCTAAACCACCAAAACAGCCAGCACAGCAATCCTTTCCGCTATAGTATAATGAGTGAGCTTTAACTCTTACCACTTCAGGATCAAGAGTTGCATATGGATATGGCCAATTAAATGATTTGTTGCTTGCTAGCAATTCTCCATTTGCCAGCAAACTTAATCCGCCTACACCGGCAACTGCTCCCACGGCAAACTTTGATGAACTAGTTAAAAAATCTCTTCTGTTAATGTTCTTCTCATCCATCGGTAACCTCTTATTATTTATTGATTTCTTTATTTAGTGAAGCTAGTATTGATTTTATTATATGGGTGGATTTGTTGAATTGATAGTATTGTTCAAAATACCAAATCGATTCTTCCAAGTCACAATAGAGCCATAACATTGCCAGGGATAGGGTTTTTAACTCTACCTCGGAATTATTAAGTATGCTCTCGAGTTCATAAATGATTTCAGGGCATGGACAGTTGTCTTCTTCGGGATTTGTGTCGGTAATTATTTTCGGATCGGTTGAAACGATGTTGTGGAAAAGTGTTAGTGCCGAATCAACATGTCCTGTTTGAATGTAACAGACAATTAATTTCTTTTTTATTTTAAAATTATCCGGATCAGAGAGGAGCCCAACTTCAAATTCCTTTTCTGCTTCAAAATAATTTCTGATTAAAAAGTATTGATTACCAAGCATTTCGTGCATGTAATTAACATGCTACTTTAATGCCAAATTATTTTGCCGCTTTTTGAGTTAATTTTGAGCATAAAAATTCACTTGTTGCAACACATTGCATCATCCTAAAAATAATTAATAATTGGTAGGCTGATGATGCAACAAATTGCAACGATCTGTTCAGCTTAGTGGGGGGGATCTATCTTGTTGAGCTGCCGGTGAATTGTACTTCTATTTACTCCTAGTATTTTAGCCACCTTCGTTTTATTCCAATTGTTTTGTCTCAATAGGGCTAAAAGAGTTTCGGTTTTCTCATCCAGCATTTTTTCAGAAACTGAATTGGTTTGTCCGCAATCCTTTTCCACGCGTAAATTTGAAGGAAGACAACATACACATAAATAATCATCTCTCTTTGATCTTATTACGGAATACTCGACTGCATTTTCTAACTCCCGAATATTTCCCGGCCAATCATAGTTTGTTAATATTTCAATGCTTTCATCGTCAAAGCTTGGAATATTTTTCGAATACTTCTTGCAATATTTCTTTAAAAAGTGTTGAACTAAGTGGATAATATCTTCCCGCCTCTCTCTTAACGGAGGAACTTCTATCGGTAGTACATTTAAACGATAGAATAGATCTTTTCTAAAACTTCCCTTTTTGATCTCAGACGTCAGATCTTTGTTTGTTGCCGCAATAATTCTAATATCTGTTCGGATTGTTTTTGAATCGCCCAATCTTTCAAATGTACCCTCTTGCAAAACTCTAAGCAGCTGAGCCTGCATTTCCAGTGGCAGTTCTGTTATTTCATCTAAAAAAATAGTTCCACCGTCGGCATATTCAAATCTTCCAACTCTATCTTTTTTAGCATCGGTGAATGCTCCTTTAACATGCCCGAAGAGCTCGCTGCTCAATAATGTTGAAGGCAGCGCGGCACAGTTTACTTTTACAAAATTTTCTTTTGATCTTTGACTGGTGATCTGGATGGCGTTAGCAATCAGCTCTTTCCCTACGCCGGTTTCACCGGAAATTAAAACTGTAGCATAGCTTGTAGAAATCTCTTTGATCAGTTGAAAAATACTTTTCATCTGCTTGCTTATGCCAACAATTCCATAAAAGCTGTTTTCGCCATTAAGATGATCGTTAAATCCTTTTGGCGGGCTTTCCTTAAAACTGATAATGCCGCCGAGAGTTTTATCATCAATGTCTTTTAGGAGTGAAGCGTTTAGAATTATATTAATCAGGTCACCATTCTCTTTTTGAAAAGTAGTTTGTAAATCCAAAATATTGCGGTTTGTTCTGAGCACTTCTGTTATAGGACATCCAATTTCACAACGATCGGATTTACAAATATTACGGCAGACTTTCCCAATTAAATCTTTTGCACCTTTACCTATTATTTTTAAAGCGGCATTATTAACAAATTGAATCTTAAATTCTTTATCTATTACGTAAACGGCTTCAGGCATGCCTTCGAGGATAGTCTTGCTATATTTATCAATAAACGCGGTCATATATTTAGATTATATTGCAATTTTACTAAAACAATATAGAATTTCTCTTCCAATTTCTTCAACCTTTTCGGAATATTTGATCGCTTCTTTTGAGGTGTCGTCGTATTTCTTCGGGTCTTCATAACGGATCGGGAATCTTGCATCTGCACCTAATACGACTGGACAATTTTGATCGGCATCCGAACATGTCATTATTGCGGCGAAGTTTTCCTGCGGATTTAATCTATCCGAATAAACTTTTGAGAAACATTTTAGGGGCTCTTTCTCGCTAGAATAATAAACAAGATAAACCGGGTTGTCCGATGTGTCACTTTTTTCAATTTTGAATCCGGCTTTTTCAATTGCAGCTACAGCACGCGGATTAAAAGCTGTTGCTTCAGTTCCTCCCGAAAAACAATTTACATTCGGAATATTGTAATATTCAGCCGCGGTCTGCGCCCATATTTGGCTCATGTGACTTCTTCGGGAATTATGCGTGCAGATAAATGTAAGGTTTACTTCAATTCCGTTTTTAACTTTCGATGAAATATATTCGGCAAACTGAGTTAACAGCATTTTCCGTTCATTCGGGATTTCGTCGAATCTATTTATTAGTGTTTTTATTTTCGTTTCTATTTCCGTTAGAACTGCCATTGATTTCCTTTCAATTTTTAGAAGGTGGTATAGACCAAATAAACTCCGCCAAGTATAACAAGAACTCCGCAAATCTTTTTAATCCAAATAATTGCTTTTGATTCTTCACTCCAATTTAAATATCTCTGCACTTTTCCCGCGAGTGTTCCGGCGCCGACAATTACGGAACAATGCCCGAGTCCGAAAGCCAATAGAAAAAATATAGCCGTTAGATAATCTGTTTGAGATGTTTGAAATACAATTCCAAGCACCGGAGCCATGTAAGCAAAAGTGCACGGGCCCAGCGCAATTCCGAATAGGAGTCCGAGAATTAAAGCAGCAAAAATTCCTTTTGAGTTGGTACGCCGCAAACCGGCGGCATTCCAATCAAACTTAATAATGTCGAGCAGGTAAAGTCCGACTAAAAAGAAAATTGCCGCCACAAAGTAATTTCCGTAAACTCCAACATCCCCCATCAATCTGCCGAGAGATGCGGTAATTATTCCAATCAGCGCAATGGTAATTAAAATGCCGATAGAAAATACTAAGGAAATATAAAATGTTCTGCCGATAGAAATTTTACCCTGCGAACTTATGAATCCAACTACAAGCGGGATGCTGGAGAGATGACACGGCGATAGTAAAATCGATAACACGCCCCAACCGAAAGATGCCAAAAGAGCCAGCATGATTCCGCCGGTCATTGCTTCGTAAAGTGCTGTGAATAATCCTTCGAACATATATTCCTTTTAAAAATAGACCGCAGATAACAAGGATTAAACGGATTAGCACGGATATTAATCCGCTTAAATCTGTTGCATCTTTTTAATCAGTGGTCTATTGTTTTGGGGTTACTCCTTTTCCCTGTAAAATTTTATCGATTTCCGCTTCGGGGTAAAAGCCTTCGTGTCGGTGAAATTCATTTCCGTTTTCATCCAAGAAAATTTGAGTTGGGATCAGATTGATTTTATAATCTTGAGCAAAATGTTTTTCTTCCGGATTCCAGACATCGTGAAAAACGACCTTAACTTGCTCTCCATATTTTTCTTCAATTGCTTTCATTACCGGCTGCATTTGCTTGCATGGAATGCAATTGACCGAGCCGAGCTCAACAAAAGTAACTTTGGGATTTGTTTGATTATTGGCTGCAAATTCAAAATTTGCCTTTTCATTGCACGATGCGGCATCTTCACAAGCTGCAGCATCACCCGAGTTTTCGGAGCAGCAGCTTTTCTCATCTTTCACTTCGGCGGTTTCATTTTGATCAGAACAGCCGGCAGTCACAAACGAAAGAGTTACAAAAAGAATTATAAGAATTTTCATCATCACGCCTCCTTGATCCATTCGATAATTTTATCATCCTTTGGGATTATCCCTGTACTTACAACTTTTTCGTTTATAACTAATCCGGGTGTCATCATTATTCCATAGTCTATCATTTCATTTAAATCGGTTACTTTTTCAACAGAGGCATCCAGATTATTCTGCTCCACAAGTTCTCTTACTTTTGCTTCGAGGGTCGTGCACTTTTTACAACCGGAACCAAGTATTTTGATTTTCTTCATTTAACAATCCTGCATTTATTATGGACATATATTTTAATTTTTGACATCACCTTCATCTAACTCTCCCGCGAAATATTTTTTTCGGAAATAAAGCGCAACATTAACCAGCGCAATTAAAACCGGCACCTCAACCAAGGGACCGATAACCGCAGCAAATGCCTCGCCGCTATTAATTCCGAATACCGCAATCGCAACGGCAATAGCCAGTTCAAAATTATTGCTTGCGGCGGTGAATGAAAGAGTGGTGGTTTTTGAATAATCCGCTCCGATCTTTTTGCCCATATAAAAAGACACAAAAAACATGATCACAAAGTAGAGGACAAGCGGAAGGGCAATCCGCAAAACGTCTAACGGTATCTTAACAATATAATCGCCCTTGAGAGAAAACATTACAAAAATTGTAAAGAGAAGTGCAATCAGTGTTATTGGACTGATCTTTGGAATAAATTTATTCTCGTACCAATCTTTACTTTTAATTTCAAGCATTACAAATCTGGTTATCATTCCGCCGAAGAAAGGAATACCGAGATAGATTAAAACACTTTCGGCTATTTGTCCTATTGTAATATTAACCGCAAATGTCTGCAGCCCAAGCCACGATGGAATGATCGTTAAAAACAGATAGGCATAAACAGAAAAGAATAATACTTGAAATATCGAATTGAAAGCCACCAGTCCGGCAGCATATTCTGTATCACCTTTGGCAAGTTGATTCCAGACAATTACCATAGCAATGCACCGCGCCAATCCGATAAGAATTAGACCAGCCATATATTCGGGATAGTCGTGAAGAAATAGTACCGCAAGAGCAAACATAAGGATTGGACCGATCAGCCAGTTTTGAATTAGTGATAGCGATAGAATTTTTATATTTCTAAACACTTCGGGTAATTCTTCGTAGCGGACTTTTGCCAGCGGCGGAAACATCATTAAAATTAACCCGATTGCAATTGGAATATTTGTGGTTCCAACGCTTAGCGAATCCCAAAATTTTGCAACAGCCGGGAATAAGTGACCTGAAAAAATCCCGATAAACATTGCAAGAAAAATCCACAACGTTAAGTATCTATCTAAAAAAGAGAGTCGCTTCGTTAAACTGTTCATTTGCTGCCTTTAATTTTTTGTATTATTTCCTCAACAGTCGGAATTCCATTTTCATAATATCTGCAAGACAAACTTCCTTTTTCCGGAGCGGGCATATCTTCAAAATCATTGCCGTCAATAAGCAAAGTAGGCGAACCTCTAAATTTTATGGCGTTTGCTTTTTCATCGGTTTCAACTAAAGTTTCTGTGTAATTAATTTCAACATGTAAATCTTTGACGGCTTCTTTAACTGCATCTATCATTTTCTGAGAATTCGAGCAGCCGGTGAAATATTGTATTTCAATATTAATCATTTTGTTACTGCGTCATTTAACCAATGTGTTAGCGTCGATTTTGTTGGGAGCTTGCCTTGATTTAATACTTTGTTGTTTACTATCAATCCCGGCGTGATAAACACACCCAGCTCGGCAAACTTATTTAGATCTGTTACCTTTTCAATTTGTGCTTCAAGGTTGTTTTCGGCGACGACCTCTTTGCACATTGATTCAAGCTTCTGGCAGGTTGCGCACCCGCTGCCGATTACTTTTATGTTAAGCATATATACTCCTCTTGATAGACCGCAGATCTAACTGATCGAGCGGATATTCTCGGATTTAAAATCATTTTCAAATATCATTCTTTTGAATTGCGGCGTTTTACCAAAATTCAATAATAAACCAACTTCAATTTCGGTGGCTTTTAAATAATTTAATAATTGAGCTTCGTGCTCTGTGGCAATGGATTCGCTGGTTTTTAATTCAAGGATAATTTTATCTTGAACTAGAATATCTGCAAAATATTCACCCACTTTTCTCTTTTTGTAAAACACTTCTATTCGACTTTGATTTGAGCAATTCAAACCGCTTTCAATTAATTCTATCATCATCGAATTTTCATATACCTTTTCTAAAAAACCATAACCAAGAGAATTATAAACATTATAAAATGCTCTTAAGATTTTGTCGCTTAACTCTTTATATAATATCGCCATTTCTTTATCCGTTTTTATCGGTTTAATCCGTTAAATCCGAGGTCTATTTGTTCTAAAATGTTAACCCGTAAATAAACCCGGTTATGGTTGACATCACCACCACCAAGCTGACAAACACCACTGTTTTTTGCGTGCCGATCACACTGCGGATAACAAGCATATTTGGCAGCGATAATGCGGGTCCTGCTAACAGCAAAGCCAGCGCCGGACCTTTACCCATGCCGCTGCTGATCAATCCCTGTAAAATCGGGATCTCCGTAAGAGTTGCGAAATACATGAACGCACCGACCACAGACGCAAACAGATTTGAGAAAACGGAATTTCCACCCACTAAACTTGAGATCCAATCAGAAGGAATTATACCGCTGCCGCCGTTCGGAGAACCGAGTAAAAATCCGGCAACCAAAACGCCTGCACCCAATAAGGGCATAATCTGTTTTGTAAATCCCCAAGTCTCACCGAGCCACTCGTTAGGCTCGCCTTTGCTGAATGTTAATATTAAAGTTAAAATTATCACGGCTGTTGTAAATGAGATTATCGGCTGATCGCTCCAAACCAAGGCGGTAACTAAAACGGCAGCAGATCCAAGTCCGACAAAGATTTTATTCAACTTTAGAATAAATATAAGTGAGAGGGAAAATAGAATTCCCAGGAAACCAACAATCATCCATTTATAATTGAACATGAAAAACCAAACACCTTCATTAGAATCGGGCTTGCCCCAGTTGGCAAAAACTAGTATGGCAACCAAAACAAAAAAGTGAAATGCCGTTTGCCAGAGCGGTCTGCCCTCTTCCGGTTCGGGCATGGCAAGTTGTGCGGCAGCTCTTTCTTTTTCCTCTTTGCGATAGAGGAAACTCATGATCAAACCAATAACGATACTAAATACAACCGCACCGATTATCCGTGCTATTCCCAATTCCAAACCGAGAATTCTTGCGGTTAAAATTATAGCCAAAATATTTATTGCCGGACCGGAATAGAGAAACGCAATTGCCGGTCCAAGTCCCGCACCCCTTTTATGAATTCCCGAAAACAAGGGAAGAATTGTGCATGAGCAGACAGCCAGAATGGTGCCTGAAACGGACGCAACTAAATAAGCCGACCATTTTTTAGCATTAGTCCCTAAATATTTTATTACTGCATTCTTGCTTATGAATACTGCAATTACACCTGCGATAAAAAATGCGGGAATTAAACATAAAAGAACATGTTCCTGGGCGTACCACTTTGCGAGATCGAAAGCTGAAATAATAGCGGAAGAAAAATTTTTGTTATCGATAGGGAGGAAATACGCGAAGAGGAAAAATCCGAGTATCCACAAAAAGCTTTTATATTGTTCTTTCCAATTCATAATATTATTGCGTCTCTTTATTTAGTCAAATGACGAATTGAATTTTTATTTTGAACAGAGTTTATATCTGTCTGCTTTTTGAATTCTCTTTTTATCTTCAATTATTAAATTATCGTCGGCAATCCAAAAATCCAGAGAAGCTAGTAATTTTAGGATGCGTTGATCGCCCGGATTTTGATTGATGGAATAATTAACCCATTTACCGTCCTTCTCAACAGCAATAAATCCGGCTGATCTTAAAATGCTAAGGTGTTTTGATACAGTTGAAGTTGCAAGCTGAAGAACTTCGGTGATTTCACAAACACAAAGTTCTTTTGTCTGCAGCATCTTTAAAATCCGAAGCCGGTTTGGATCGGAAAGGGCTTTGAATATTTTTGTTTTATCTGTCGGCACTGTCATTTCGCTTATTAACGAAATGTAAAATTAGAAAAGATTTCTTAGAATTACAAACAGAAAAGTTTTAAAGGGAGATTATTAGAAAAGAAAGCACCGAATCATAAATTCGGTGCCTTAAAGTTTTAATTTGCCAGAGAAAAGTAAGGCTCGATTTTGCTGACTATCATATTTTTCGGAACCGCTCCAACAACGGTGTCAACCATCCTCCCGTTTTTGAATATTCCTAAAGTTGGTATACTTCTAATTCCAAATCTTGATGCAGAAGAAGGATTTTCATCTGTATTAAGCTTAACAACTTTAACCTGCCCTTGATATTCTTCAGCAATTTGTTCAACTGTAGGGGCAATCATTCTACACGGTCCGCACCAAGGCGCCCAGAAATCAACAAGCACAGGCATTTCTGATTTCATTACTTCTGCTTCAAAATTAAAATCTGTTCCTTCAATTATATTTTTCATTTTAAATATTCCTTTTTTATTTTTATTTGAGTATGATGCAATGTGTGTTAACAGGATTCAAAAGGGAAAATAGGAGGTTTTATGAAGTGTGTTATTTTTCTTCTGCTCTCAGTTTCTGTTTTAGCTCAATCTTCGGTAGAAAGTAATTGCGACTCAGCATATCAAAATGCAAAAAAGGGGATTTACTGGGCATTCGAAAATATTCCGCAAAGCAAAGGGTCTTTAAGTAAAGATCTGATTTTAGATGATAAGCTTGTTGCGAGTGTTAAATTATCCAAGGAGATTGAAGGTATAAAGGTTGAATCAACCGGATTTTTTAAAACTTATGAAGTGAATATTACACTCTACAAATCTTTCGACTCACTACGGGAAGAAGGTTATCTCTAATTTAACAATTCTACAACTTGTTGGTGTATTCCGGCTGACGCTGCGATTATACTGTTCCCCTTAACGGGGTCGTTTCCGTGATAATCGGTTATAATTCCGCCGGCACCTTTAATAACGGGAATAAGAGCCATAGAATCCCACGGAGACATTATCGGATCCATCATTATATCTGCATAACCTGTTGCAAGTAAATAATAACCGTAACAATCGCCCCAATTTCTGTAGAGTTTTACAGAGCGCATCAGGCTTTCGAACTTTTTCAAATTTTGAAACTTCTCAATATTCAGATGATCCGTTGTAAGGAGAAGAGCTTCGCTCAGGGAATTACATTCTCTCATTTTTACTTTTCGACCGTTCAGCTCGGTCGCTTCATTATCTCCGATTAAAAACTCATTCAAAATGGGATGATTGATTACACCTAAAATCGGCTTTCCATTTTTC
>JAENZU010000729.1 GCA_016841125.1 Melioribacter sp.
TTTTTGCAAACAGAATTCCTTCCGACCGTTTGTAAAATACTTGAACAAGTAAAGATTGGAACCAATTCGATAAATTTTCCTTCGATGAAAATATTCGGGAAACTACTTTTTTGCTCTCCATTTCCCTTACGTGTGAACCGAGTTCGTGCGAAGTTTTAATTATTCTATACGACTTAAGCGGTTCAAAAGAAGAAACTAAATATGTTGTGATTGAACCAATTATTTCACTACCAATCTTTTCAATTTTTTCTTTCTCTTCTCTGAAGCGTTTCAGAGCGCTTTCCAGATTGGTTACCGCTTGGTTTGCGGGTGTTAGATCCGTCAACAAATCACTTTCTTCATTCTGCAGATTGAAGTTTGTAAGATTAACAATATCTTTTAAAACTTCTCCAGATTCATCTAATTCCAACTGATACTTCTCTAATCCTTTTTGCAGATTTCCTATAAATTCAGATTCGAAATAAAACTCTACCAATTTTCTAAATGAAATTTCAACACTGCTGCCTTCGGTAAAATAACTTTGTTCGAATTGTTCGCCAAATTCTTCACTTACGATTTGAATGTACTCCGGAACTTCGAGTAATAGATTTCTTGTATCTTCAAAAAATTTGGCAAACTCCGATTTAAGAGAAAGTCCTTTCTCAAATTCGACTTCCAATTTTGATGCGTCAGTATCTTTAGAGTTTATTAATCGTTCTGCTTCCCTTTCAAGTTTTATCAAATCCTTTAAATATGCTCTATCAAATTTCTGCTGAAAATTCAATTTGAAGTTGAAAGCCCGTTCTCGAATACCTCTGCTGATATTGCTTGTTATTAAATCTGTTTTAAGTGAATTGAGTAGATACCTAATATTATTGGTAAGTGCATTCGGCAAATTGAAAGTTTTTTCAATCAGATCTTTTTCATTTCTGGTAAGATTTCTTTTTCTTTTAAAGATACGTTTAACATTAATATTTTCAAGATCGAAAATGAAATTCTGCATTCCCTCGCCAAGCGATACAAGATGTTCCTTCCAGTATTTTAGAATTTCACTCTGGAATTCTGCTAGATGGCCTGCAAACTGCTTACTTATTATTTCTTCCTCTGTGCGTATAATATCGAGGTAAGTTTCATTCTTATCAGCTTTATCGGAAATTGAATCGAGCGCAAATAAAAATGAGTTCTGGGTGTTATGCAATTCAGCAATTAATTTATAAATGCCGGCATCAAATCTTTTTAGGAACGGAACAAATGACGATGCCATGTTTTTATTCAAATAGTACCGTGCATGATCTTCAAGGTCAACATTTTGAGTAATCGGTTTCTTGCCGATTTTATATCTTAATTTTAAAATCCGTTTATTAACCCTTTCGAAAAAATCGTCGTCTTTATTAATTGCCAGATCTTCCGGTTCGTAATGCAGCAGCAATTTATCGGGAACGGCAATCGCACTTTCGTCCAGTTTCGCGTGAAGCAGATCAATATTTTCTTTTATTAGCTGACTAATATTAACTGATTCTTCACTTATCATTTTTATTTCATCATTTAATTAATTACTAAATCTCTTCTTTAACTTTTGAATGTGCTTT
>JAENZU010000053.1 GCA_016841125.1 Melioribacter sp.
AAGCATGCCGAGGACTTCAAAGGAGAAGATTGCTCGATTTTGGAGTGGTACCGGGGTCAAAAATAAAAGCAAAACTTACTAGTTTGGGGGGAGATCCCTCAGCATACGAAATTAAAGGTGCGCTAATTGCATTGCGTAAAAATCAAGCAGATCAAATTTATATAAAAGAAAATGAACTATGAAAAATACATCATTACACGAATGTGAAAATTGCCCGGTTCACAACTTAGGTAACTTAGTTAAACTGGGTATTAAAATGGATGAGTTCGATTACGTGGTCGCACTTGCCGGAAACCCAAATACCGGAAAGAGTACGGTATTCAACAATCTCACCGGACTTAAACAGCATACCGGCAATTGGCCCGGAAAGACAGTAGCACGTGCCGAAGGGGGATTCATTTACAACGATAAAAGATACAAAATTGTAGATTTGCCCGGCACGTATTCGCTTTTATCAACAAGTACCGATGAAGAGGTTGCAAGAGATTTTATTCTTTTTGGGCAGCCCGATGTAACCGTAATTGTTGTAGATGCAACAAGATTGGAAAGAAATTTAAATTTGGTTTTACAAGTACTGGAAATCACCGACCGGACTGTGCTCTGTTTGAATTTAATAGACGAAGCCAGAAGAAATAAAATTGAAGTTGATACTAGAAAATTATCTAAGCAGCTTGGAATTCCGGTTGTTGCTACTGCTGCCAGACAGCGCGAAGGTATGGATGAACTCATAAGATATATTCATGAAGTAGCCACAGGCAAATTTATTTGCAGACCAAAACGTATAAGAAACGCATCCAAAGATTTGAACTCGGCTGTTGAAGAGGTGACTAATATGTTAAAAAAAGAATATCCCAATTTACCAAATGCCCGGTGGGTTGCAATAAGACTGCTGGAGGGTGACCAAAGAATTATAGAAGCAGTAAAGGATGGTGAACTTGGCAGTTTAACAAGAGCAGAAAAATTCAGAGAGCTTCAAGAAGCTGACGTCTAAAAAGGATTTATTATTAAATGAAAACTAGCAAAGAAGCAATATTAAATAGAGCAAACACATTACGCTGGGAGATAGGAGAGGATTTTCACGATTCTCTCATGGAATCTATATATGAAGAGGCTTCCGAGCTGGCAGCGTCTGTTGTTAAAAGACCCGAACAAAAATCAAAATTTGATTTAGATTCTACAATAGATAAAATTGTAACCAGTCGCTGGCTTGGATTGCCGCTAATGTTTGTAATGCTTTCAATTGTATTTTGGATTACAATTCAAGGCGCAAATGTTCCATCAGCTTATATAGCATCAATATTAGTGGATACTCTTCATCCATGGCTGAAAGACTTAACCTTAACTATCGGATTTCCCAATTGGTTGAGCGGACTGCTTATCGACGGAGGTTATCTTGCGATGGCATGGGTTGTAAGCGTTATGCTGCCTCCTATGGCTATCTTTTTCCCGTTATTTACTTTGCTGGAAGATTTTGGTTACCTGCCTCGGGTTGCATTTAATATGGATGGACTTTTCAGAAGAGCGGGAGCGCATGGTAAACAAGCATTAACAATGAGTATGGGTTTCGGCTGCAATGCTGCCGCTATTATTTCAACGCGGATAATTGATTCACCGCGTGAAAGATTGATTGCAATTATTACCAATAATTTTTCATTATGTAACGGAAGGTGGCCCACTCAAATTTTGATTGCAACTATTTTCATTGGAGGGGCTGTACCAGCATATTTAGCTGGAATAGTATCTGCCGCCGCTGTTGTTTTCGTTGCAGTTTTAGGTATTGTATTAAGTTTAGTAGTATCCTGGGCGCTATCACATACTGTTCTAAAGGGAGAAGCTTCTGCGTTCAGTTTGGAACTGCCGCCTTACAGACCTCCGCAGATTTTACGAACACTTTACACCTCACTAATAGATAGAACCCTATTTGTTTTATGGCGTGCAATAGTATTTGCCGTTCCTGCCGGATTTGTTATTTGGCTGGTTGCAAATATTACAATTGAGAATGTCAGCATAGCGGAGTACTTTATCAATTGGGTTGATCCTTTCGCACTTCTAATCGGGTTGAACGGTGTGATTATTCTTGCCTATGTAATTGCAATACCGGCAAATGAAATTGTGATTCCTACAATATTGATGCTGACGGTGATGAGTGCCGGAATGTCGGATTCCGGTGCGGGTACCGGTGTTATGTTTGAACTTGAATCCGTTGCGGGCACTGCTCAAATTTTGTATGCGGGAGGCTGGGGATTGCTGACTGCAATCAATTTAATGTTGTTCAGCTTAATGCATAACCCATGCTCAACAACACTCTACACAATTTATAAAGAAACTAAAAGTATTAAATGGACTATAGTTTCTGCAATGCTGCCGGTAGTTATGGGAGTAGCAGTTTGTTTCTTCGTTACCCAAATATACAGATTGATTGTTGGTTAATTTTTTTTAACCGCAATTGTGTCTTGGTTTACCGCTTCCTCGTACTTTTTGATGGCGTAATTCATAAACCATTCTTGGGAATTCGTTATCTCTTCCGTATAAACCGGTCTGTTAAAAACGTACTTGCCGCTCGGCAGTAAGAGACGGGCTTTTGTGTTATCCTGCAAAGTTATCTTTAATATTGTATCGATTATTTCTTGTTTTAAAACTTTGTTTTCGATTGGGAAGGTCGTTTCTACTCTTCGGTCTAAATTTCGCTGCATTATATCAGCACTGCTTAAATATATTTCTTCACTACCATTGTTAAAAAAATAATATATTCGGCTATGCTCCAAAAATCTTCCGACGATACTTAGCACTTTAATATTTTCACTCAACCCGGGTACCTGAGGTACAAGACAGCAAATTCCGCGAACAATCAACTCTATCTGAACACCATTGTTGGATGCCTCATATAAGGCAGATATAATAGCGGGGTCAACTAACGAATTCATTTTAAAAATAATTCTGCCAATTTTACCCTTCCTAACATTCACAATTTCCCGTTCAATCAGGTCAAGAAAACTTTCCCGAATATTTATAGGTGCAACAAATAATTTTCTAAACTCGTGCTGCTCAGAGTAGCCTGTTAAATAATTGAATACTTCAGAGATATCAGCACAAATATCCTCATCATCAGTAAACAGTCCAATGTCCGTATATAATTTTGCTGTAGAAGGGTTGTAATTGCCGGTCCCTAGATGGACATAACGTTTTACGCCGTCTATCTCTTTACGAACTACCAGCACCATTTTGGAGTGTGTTTTCAGACCGACCAAACCGTAAACAACGTGCACGCCGGCTTTCTCAAGTTCTTTGGCCCAAAAAATATTATTCTCCTCGTCGAATCGTGCTTTCAATTCAACTAAGACTGCTACTTGCTTTTTTCTTTCTGCAGCTTCAATTAAGTATTTTACCACCGGTGAATTTGGCCCCACGCGGTAAAGGGTCTGTTTGATTGCAAGTACATCGGGGTCTCTGGATGCAGCTTTGATGAAGTCAGTTACCGGTAAAAAAGAATCGTAAGGGTGATGGAGAAGATTGTCATGTTGACGGATCAACGAAAAAATGTTTTCTTCTTCCTCAAAAATTCTTGGCGTTACGGGATGGAATTGTTTTTCTTTTAAATTCGGGAAAGGCAAATCGTATAGTAGCATAACATCGCTAAGTCCAAGATTCCCGTCAATTACATGAATGTCCTCTTTTGTAATCAACAGATTTTCGGTAAGTGTATCAATCATAAAATCGGGCATTGCTTTTTCAACTTCAAGTCGTACTACTGAACCGAATCGTCTCTGCCGGATATTTTCTTCAATCACCTCAAGTAAATCATCTGCTTCGTCTTCTTGTATTTCAATATCGGTATCACGAGTAATTCTAAACCGGTGCGCCTGCATTACTTTCAAACCGGGGAACAGCATCGGGAGATTGTGCTTAATCAGATCTCCGAGCCAAATAAATTTTGCTGAAAATGATGCGCCGTTGCCGTTTTTCTTGGCTCCTATTATTGATTCGATTCTCATTAAGCGGGGAAGAATACTTGGTATTTTTACTCTTGCAAAATGTTTTTCTCCGTTCGGCTTTTGCACCAGCAATGCAAAACTTAGACTCAAATTTGAGATATATGGAAATGGTCTGCCCGGATCGAAAGCAAGGGGAGTAAGTACCGGGTAAATTTCTTTGTAAAAGTATTCGTCCAATTTGGATTTATCCGCCTGATTCAGATTTTCGATACTTACAATGTTTATATTGTTTTGATTTAATTCGGGAATGATATTGTTATCCCAATAGTTGTAAAGGGAATTTATCATCTCCTGAACTGTCTGTTCAATCTTGCGCAGCTCCTGTATTGGTGTAAGTCCGTCAATAGTCGGTTCAATCACATTTGCTGCAATCTGCTCTTTTATTCCCGAAACCCTGATCATATAAAATTCGTCACGATTGGAAAAGTATATGGAGATAAATTTTATTCTATCCAGCAGAGGCAGTTCAGGTGAGCGAGCCTCATCCAAGACTCGGCGGTTAAACTCAAGCCAGCTAAGATCCCGGTTGAAAAAGTTTTCTTTTTTATAATATTTTTTAAGTTTTTCTTTTGTGAGTTTCATATTAACACATGTGTTCTATTACTTCTTCTTAGCAGAGGAATAATTTCCCAAATCATATTCAATTATGTTATCAGGCTGATTTATTCTTTTTAGTTCAACTTGTGCAATCTTAAAAAAATCTTCAGCAAGTGTATCGTGGTAATCCGAGAAGATCACAATTTCTTTAATACCGGCAGCAATTAAAGATTTAGCACAATTGGTGCAAGGCATATTTGTTACGTAAGCGGTTGCGCCGGCAGTACTTACTCCGTGAATTGAACATTGCAGCAATGCGTTCATTTCTGCATGGATAGTTCTTATACAATGATTGTCAACCACGCGGCATCCGACATCTTCGCAGTGATCATCACCAGGAATAGAGCCATTATACCCGGTCGATAAAATTCTTTTATCTCTTACAAGAACGCAACCGCAATGCATTCTTGGGCATGTTGCTCTTTCGGAAACCAGCATCGCCACTTTTAAAAAGTACTCTTCCCACGAAGGTCTATTAACAATTTCCGTCATTAAATTTCTCAATTAATACAAAACACTAATGTATTAAAAACAAATTCCATTTTCTATGGAAAAAGAAAAATTAAGATTAGAATATTTATTTGCCTCCGGAAGCCCTTTTAAGAATTATTTTAAAACTCGTACCCTCATTTATAACTGAGCTTTTTACAAATATTTTGCCGCGGTGATAATCCTCAACAATTCTTTTTGATAAACTCAAACCCAAACCCCAGCCGCGTCTTTTTGTGCTGTATCCCGGACGGAAAATGTCGTTCCTTCTTTTTAAATCTATTCCTTTACCGTTATCCATAACATCAATTTCAATATATTTATCGGATTGAGAAACATGAAAAACTATCTTGCCATCTTTGTGCTCTATTGCATCAAGGGCATTTTTGATTAGATTTTCAATTACCCATTCAAACAATTCCGAATTTATCTCAGCAGTAGCAAGCTTTTCCCCGTCTAATTCCAGCATCACCATTCTTCCGGTTTGCGGCAGTCTTCTCTGGAAATATGAAATCACCTTTTCAATTAATTCAAAGACGTTCTTCTGTTTTAGTTCGGGTTTGGAGCCGATTTTTGAAAACCTATGCGCTATTTTTTGAAGCCGGGATAAATCGCTGTCAATTTCTTCCGAGGCATCTAAAACCTTATCAGGCTGGTCATAATTCATTTTCAAAAGCTCATTCCATCCCATCAAGCTGGATATGGGAGTTCCAAGCTGGTGAGCGGTTTCCTTTGCCATTCCAACCCATATATTACTCTGTTCATTTCGCTTTAAATAACTGAAACTGAAATATGAAATCATAATGAAGAAAAACGCAAAAATTATTTGCAGGTAAGGGTAATATTTTAATTTTTTAACGAGTGAAGAATCGCCGTAATAAATTTTAGCCAGTACAACGGTATCTTTGTAAGTTACTGATATTGGCTGATGAGCTTGCCTAAGTTCTTCCAAATTATCGTAGAGGAATTTCTTTTGCGCATCGGGCGGCATCGTTGAATCAACTTCAATATTTCTTACTCCGCCTCCGATTCCGCTTATATTAATTTCGTCATTTGCATCGGTTAAAATTAAAGGGAAATCAATTCTCTTAATAATATTTTCGAAGATGAATGTAAGATCAGTATCCACAAAGTCTGAACTGGCAATATATGTAAAACTGTTCGCATAAAGTTCTACAATTCTCCGTTCCCTTTCTTGTAGTTTGGAAACGAGATTCTGCGTGTAGAATAAGGTTCCTCCGGCTATGAGAATTGCAATTACCAAAAGAGTTATTTTTAGATTAACAGAAGTTGGTCCGCCGCTCATTTTCATCGGGCGTATTCCTCGTAAAATTTATCAATTGCATCAAATATAGACTCTGCAATTTTAAATTGAAATTCATTTGTTAGTAATAATTTTTCCTGTTCCGGAACAATCATGAATGCAGGTTCAACTAGAATTGATACGGCTTCGGTGATCCGGCACATATAAAGATTATCCCAGTAAAGTCCGAAATTTTTTAAACCTAAATTTTTGACAACCTTTTGATGGATTAATTCCGCCAGAGGTTTTGCCTGCGGATAATAGTAATAGACCGAAGCGCCATTGTGTATGATTGGGTCAACACTCTGCGGCACTGCATTATTGTGAATTGAAATACTCAATTCCGGGTTGAACGATTTTACTCTGCTGCGTCTCTGCCTAAGCGGAAGCGGCTCTTCCTTCGATTGACGTGTTAAAAAAACTTCTGCACCTGCTTCTTCCAAAAGTTTTTTTAGTTTAAGTGAAATTTCAAAATTGACTTCCTTTTCTTTTGTACCTCTCGGTCCCACTGCACCTGACTCAGGCTGATGACCCGGATCTATTGATATTCTTCTCCCTTCGAGATTGTTTGATGAAAAGAAAAATCCGCTGCTTTTAACGGGAGCCTTATTTATCACAAAATTAAAAATTGAACCGTCGTATTTTGTAGTATAACCCCATTGAGTTTTTTGATTCAATTCAATAATAACTTCAAGAGTTTTATCATCCGATTGCGAATATCTTATATCTTTAATTTCTTCAATATTTGTATCAAAATAGATCCAGTCGATGTTAGGTTCAACATCATAAAATTTTAATTTATATCCGATTGGATCAACAGTTTGGAAAATTTCAACAGGCAGTCTGTCCGAAAATCCAAAATCAATAATAATTTTTTTCTTTGATTCTCTCGTTCTAATTACTTCAATATTTCGAGTTTCAACTGTAGTACCGGCGGGTAAAAATTCAACTTCGGACTGAGGAACGTAAATCTGCTGTGCGGAATTGAGTTTAAGACCAACCCAGGGTCCATACCTTGAGGCAACCTCAAATTTTATCCCTTCCTCCAAAAACATACGATAACCCAAACCGGGACCATACCGCGCTGTTAAATTATTCGGGTCATAAAGTGTTTTCACAACCTGATGAACATCCGCCGAAAGGGTGCTGACTTGTCCGGGCAGCGAATAGGAAATTTCCCCCAACTGATCGTTTCGAATAAAAACAGTTATTTCAGCGTCCTGTAAATTTTCGGTTAAATAAAAATGCCCTTTATAAATTCCGTTTATGGTATCACCTTTACTTGTTAAACCTGAACCAAAAACAGCTTCGCCCCAATAATTTGAATTTATGAATTCGGTTTCGATCATTGGAATATTCTTTTCGATTCCTTCAACTTTAAAGTAGGCGGAACATCCGGTAAATGATTTAACTTCCACGTCAATTTTTTCACCGCTCAATTTGGAGATATGATAATCGGGTTTATTCTGCCATGTTGTGTCAACAGAAAAGTCATCAGCAGTGTTACTTGACGGCGGGAGAGTGATTTTAAATTTTTGAATAATAGTAGTATCGTAACCGGTGCCGGATATTCTGAATTCGTATTCAGCCGGCACTTCTCCCCGTTTATTTTCACTATTTAGAATTTTTGCCTCTGAAAAACATAAGAAACTGCCATCCTCAGAAACTTCAACCTCATGCTCATTTACAAACAGATTCGCATCCGCGGGTTCCACTGTGCCGAAAAGATAAAATGGATTACCGAGATAGGGCAAAATCGATTGGCTGTTAAGATTGATAAGATTAATTTTGGGCTGTGCGGATGTGAGTAATTGAAAAATGAAAAATACAAATGAAAGCGAATAAATCTTTTTCAATTTTACACCTTAAAATTATTTTTAATAATTGCCCTAAAAATGAAAATATTTAATTGATTCTATAACTCAATTGTTTGTTTACGTCTTGGACCTACCGAAATAATAGAAATTTCAAAACCGCACTGCTCGGTAATAAATGTTAAATACTCTTTTGTTTCTGCAGGCAGATCTTCAAAAGAAGTAATGTTGGTTATATCTTTTTTCCATCCTTTAAGTGCAACATAAATCGGTTTAACATTTTCAAGAATACATGCGTCTGCAGGGAAAGATTTTAACTTTTTGCCGTTGTATTCGTAGCCGGTGCAAACTTTTATTTCATCAAAATTAGAGAGTACATCCAGCTTGGTAATTGCAACTTTGGAAATTCCGTTTATCATGCATGAATATTTTACCAGGAAAGCATCGAACCATCCGCATCTTCTTGGTCTACCGGTTGTTGCTCCGAACTCAGCGCCCCATTTCCTCAAATTCTCGCCGGAATCATCGGTAAGCTCAGTAGGGAAGGGTCCGTTACCCACTCTGGTAGTGTAGGCTTTTACAATTCCAATCACATCGGTAATTTTTGTTGGCGGTATTCCGGTACCGGTACAAGCTCCACCCGATGTTGGATTAGAAGAGGTTACGTATGGGTAAGTACCGTAATCAACATCAAGCAGCGCGCCCTGTGCTCCTTCCAACAAAACTGATTTGCCTTCGGAAATTGCATTATTTAAATACTCGGGAACGTCGGTTATGTATTGATCAATCGCCTCGTCAAACGCCAAGTATTCTTTAATTATTTTTTCAACATCTAACTCTTCGTGATCGTAAACTTTACGGAGTAGATTATTCTTCTCTTCTAAATTTCGTCTAATCTTTTTTTCTAATTCATTTTTATTTAGCAAGTCAACTATCTTTATGCCTTTGCGAGCGTATTTGTCAATATAGCAGGGACCAATTCCTCTGCCGGTTGTTCCGATTTTTTGGCTGCCTTTTTCGGAGATGGAATCCAGCAATTTGTGGTAGGGCATAATTAAGTGAGCATTTTGGCTGATGAACAATCTGCCCTTAATGTTGATATCGTGATCTTCCAAAAATTTTATTTCATTAAGTAAAGCTTGAGGGTCAACAACAACACCGTTGCCGATTACACATATTACATTTTCTCTTAAAATTCCGGAGGGAATTAAATGAAGAATAAATTGCTGGTCGCCAATTTGAATAGTATGACCCGCATTAGCCCCGCCTTGATAGCGCGCAACAATCTCATACCTATTGCTTAATATATCAACTATTTTTCCTTTCCCTTCGTCACCCCATTGGCTGCCTACCAAAACAGACACACTCATAAAATTCTCCGAAAATTAAAAAGAATGGACAAAATAAAACTCCGAATTATTCGGAGTTTTAAAAATAAAAATAATCTAAAATTGTGAAATTAGTCGAAGCTTTCTACAGCCTTTTCAACTGAATCGTAGTTTTCAAAAATTGTTATCAATTTGGTAATAACCAGAAGGCTATTGATTTTTTCGGTGGCGTTTGCCAATTTCATCTGACCGCCATTGTTTTTCATGGTGGTATAGCCGCTTATCAGCATTCCAAGTCCTGAACTGTTCATAAATTTTACACTGGCTAAATCAACTACAACATTGTTTTTGCCGTTCTCAACATATTTATGAAGCATTTCGTTAAACTCCTGAGCTTCCGGTCCGCCCATTACATTTCCTTTAAGTTCAACAACCACCGCATTATATTTTTCATTGGTTTTTATTTTCATCATCACTCCTGAATTTTAATTTCCAAGTTAAATATATATTGTTTTTTTAGCAACAAAATATAGTTATAAGGCTAAACAAAAATGAATTCTAACTGATTAATAATTATATTTCGAAATAATTTAGATAATCTGTGCATAAAAAGAAAGATATATTTAGATTAAACATTAGATTGATGTATATTTAATAATATTAATATGTTGGAACCGTCAAATCAACAATACGTCTAAGTAAATGGAATCTCAAAAAAATAACATTCAAAATTCTTCTAAATTTGAAGATGAAGATTTCCGGCTAATTCAAGCATTTAACGATGGCGATGAAAATGCATTTAATAAACTTGTAGCAATGCATAAAGATAAAGTGCGGAACCTGGTTTACTTAACCTTAGGTGATACTGAATTTGTTGATGATATTTCGCAAGATGTGTTTATCAGCATTTTTCACAAACTCAATGATTTTAGGTTTGAGTCTAAATTTACCACTTGGCTTTATCGAATAACCGTTAATAAATGCAGAGATTATTTAAGGAAAAAGAGAGTTCGCAGTATATTTGTTCCGATTAAAGATACTGATAAAGAACCCAGTATCAGCGGTCATTCGGAAAATATGGATATTCCCAGAATTGTTCGAAGGGGAATTGAAAAGCTTCCGGATAAACTTAAAGTGCCTCTTATTCTAAGAGACATTGACGGACTGAGCTACAAAGAAATTGCCGATAATCTTGATTGTGAAGTAGGTACGGTTAAATCAAGAATATTCAGAGCGCGCGAAAGTCTCAAGTTTATTTTAGAACCTTATCAGAAAGAATTAGAACTGTAAGGAAATAGATGAGCAAGAAAAAAATAAATTCAAAATTAGTAATTCTTAAACTTCGAAAGTATGGTCCGTTCGGCGGGATCATTTTACTTACAGTTGTTTTAATGTTTTTCTTTAAATCTAATAAAAGCGGATTCAGCGAAATATTGAATGATAGTAAGGAAGGCATTAAAAATCTTTATGCGGAAAATCTTCAACCCCTTTTCACAAAAACAGATTTAACCAACGATGACGTTTTTGATTTTGCCGTTAACCAGGAACTGCCGATTGATAAAAAGCAAAATGAATTTTTGAAAATATCCGAATTAGAAGACGGGGATAGATCGTTCGAAATTAAAAAGAGCGATTTGCCGAAGTCTGATAAATCATACAATAATTTTATTACCGCTCTTAAGCTTAATGAATCTCAAAAACAGCATGTCGATTCGATTCTTTCTTCCTACAAAGAAGACCTTTATACTTCAGTATTGTACAACGATAAAAACATAATTGCGATAAATCCTAAAATTGCATTATTACAAGAAGCTATTGCGCAGGATTTATATGTTTTCTCCCAAAATGTTCTTAATGCATCGTTGACTGCGCTTCCCTCTTCAATGGAGATAGAAGGAGTAAATTTAAACTTTAAGGATATGATAGAATCTACAAGAGATGCTGATGAGGCAAATATGATTTTCTTCACGCCCGATACAATTTTTAATTCCGAGTGTGAAATTGATAATAAAAAACTTCGAAGAGATCTTGCAAAGCATCAATGGAAAATGAACGACGCACATGAACCGGTTTCTGTAAAAATTAAGTTTGATGAATCTGACGAAGTAAATAAAGAGATTGAAAATGCTGTAAATGAGGCTATGAAAGTTCAAAAAGAAGCCGTAGATGCAAAGGTTGTAATACCGCAGAAAGTTTTTGCGAACGTGATGGTCCGCGAAATTCCGGAGCTTGCAGCAGAGATGGCAAAATTAAAAAATATTAAAATTAACTTTGACGGCGACAAACTTAGAAAACTGATTTCTGCAAGCATAGCTTCTTCTATTAGCGATTCCTCGAATAGTGCAGATGTGTTTGTGAATCCCGAAGAATTTCAAAAAATGTTTAGTGGTAAAAGTTTCGATTTTTCGCCTGAAGAAATTAAAAAGTGGGAAGAATTCGGGATGAAAATGGATTCGCTTTCCCAAAAATTTTATGGAAATTTTTCACCCGAAAAATTCGATTTTCACAATGAGAAAGAAATCAAAGAAAAAAAATCGAATTCAAAAGATTCTGTAAAAGTAAAATAGCACTTGAATATTTTAAGAATATTTATTTGAATCAAACAATTGGTTTTTTCTAAAAGTAAATTGGATAGGAATTATTTAGCCAGATGCAAATTCCGCTTACCAACCTCAGCAGTCAACGCAAATTAGAAAATGCAATTTTATTTTCTATTGTCTTATTTGTATTTAAGATAATCTTTCCTGTGTTGAGTCCGTTATCAATTATCATCATAAATGAACTGTTGGTATTGGTTACTTTGTACTTCTGGCTCTTGTACATTATTGGTTTTACTCAATCAAAAATAAATTCACCATTATCGATCATTCTTAATGCCGGCATACTTAACGCGCTTCTTTTTTTTATAATTTCAATTTCATCGGCGCTCTTTCCGGATTTTTCAAAGTCGGATCTATCGAGAACATTTTTATACACATTATTTGCTACACTGATTGTGCTTGTATTTATTGGAGCGTTGGAATATATATTCTCGGCATTCAGAGAACTTTTTTTCTTACGCTAGAAACGCGATCCGCGAACTTACTTTATTACCATGCTGCCCTTTATTCTGC
>JAENZU010000730.1 GCA_016841125.1 Melioribacter sp.
AGATAGCTGAAAGTTTTTTAGGAACAGAATATGTCGCCCACACTTTAGAAGTTGGCGAAAAAGAGCAGCTTGTTGTGAACCTTACAGGATTAGACTGTTATACTTTTTTTGAATCTACATTAGCATTATCCCGCGCGATAAAATTAGGCAAAACAAGTTTTGAAGATTATCTCGATCAAATAAAATTGATACGCTACAGGAACGGTGAGATGAGCGACTATCCATCCCGGCTTCATTATTCAACCGACTGGATTTACGATAACGAAAAAAAAGGTATCGTAAAAAATGTTACTAAGGATATTGGCGGGGAGAATTATGATAATAATGTTTTCTTTATGAGTGAAAATCCCGATAAATATAAATTCTTAAATGACAATCCGGGTTTCGTTAAAAGAATTGCCGCAACTGAGCAAGAAATAAATTCAAGAGACTATTATTTTATTCCCCAAGATAAAATTGCTGAATTGGAAGGCGGAATTAAGAGTGGTGACATTATTGCCATTACCACAGATATTGCAGGGTTAGATGTTGCGCACACAGGGATGGCAATAAAACTGGAAGATGGTAGAATCCATTTTATTCATGCGCCGAATGTAGGTCACAAAGTAGAGATAACTGAGAAACCGCTTGCCTATTATGTTTTGAAAAATAAACGCCAGACGGGCATAATGGTTGTTCGCCCGCTTGAACCGGGTTCTTAATTTTTGATCAAGCTTTTGAGGGTATTGAGATTTTCAATATCCTCAAGCATTTCTTTTCCTTTGGGAGTTTCAAGAACTTTAGGAACGTGAGCAATTTTTTCATCGTTCATAATATTTGTAAAACCTTCCAATCCGATAAATCCTTTGCCAATATGCTCATGCCGGTCGACCCTGCTGCCGCACTCTTTTTTACTGTCATTAATATGAAAACATTTTAATCTGTCCAACCCGATAATTTCGTCGAAGTTTTTCATTACATTTTTGTAATCAGTTTTTATATCATAGCCAGCGGCAAATATGTGAGCCGTGTCGATACATACAGTCATTCTTTCTTTATCTTCCACTTGGTTAATAACATCGCGAATATGCTCAAATTTGTAACCGATTGCTGTTCCTTGTCCGGCTGTCAATTCAAGCATACTTTTAACATTAAAGTTTTTGGTTTTTTCATGCGCAATATTTAGTGACTCCGCAATTAGTTTTATTCCTTCCTCTTCACCCATTCCGCCGTGTGCGCCCGGGTGAAAATTTAAGTGGGGAATTCCTAACTGTTCGCATCTTTCCAATTCATCAACAAATGCTGCGCGCGATTTCTTAAGAAGTTCGTCACTCCCGGAGCAAAGATTAATTAAGTAAGAATCGTGGGATACTACAAATTTAATTCCGGATTCATTAAGTTTTGATTTGAAAGATTCTATTTCTTTTTCATCAAGCGGTTTTGAATGCCAGCGGTTATTATTTTTTGTGAATATCTGCATTGCAGAAAATTTTAGATTTTCTGCCCGTTCAACCGAAGTTGATACTCCGCCCGAAATTGAAGTGTGAGCGCCGAGTAATTGGTCTTTCAGATTTTTTTTGCTTTTT
>JAENZU010000054.1 GCA_016841125.1 Melioribacter sp.
CTGTCTCTAAAAAAAGCATTGATGTTTGCTTGAACTTGAATATTAGCATTCCTAACTTCTCCGCTATTTTTATTAAAGATAGATATCATTCCTGATGTACTTTGAAACCATATCTCATCTTTACTCTGCTCAAATAGTGCAGAAACCCAACCTGCTTGAATACTGTTGGGTTTATTTGGATTGTAAGAGTAGCCATGGAAATTACTCCGGTTTGCATCATATTTACTTATGCCCGCATTTTTTGAGGTAATCCAAATTGATCCGGAATAATCTTCCAGTAAACAATTTAGATCGATTGAATGCATGGCGCTAGGATCTAACGGATTAACTTCAGCAGATATAGTTTCCTTAGTTTTAGGATCAAACTGATATAACCCTAAGTTTGTGGCAATAAGTAACTCACCGCTTTGAGTTTTTATTAAGTCAGAGATAACAAAAAAATCTCTATTTACATCTTGAGAAATTATTGGATAAGTCGTGTAAGAAGAGTCAACTATATTATAATTTATAATCCCTTTATTATAGGTACCCAGCCAAATATGAGTGTCATCATCGGGCAATAATGCAGTGATAGTAATATCATTCCCATTTTCATATTTTCCGTGCGGCAGCCACTTTAAAGATTTATTACTATGATCGTATTCAGCAAATCCATCAAAACCAGCGATATAGAATCGATCATTATCATATGAGAAAATATCAACTATTGAATTGGTTTGATCCGCTATAGCTGGTTTTATAACATCTGATCCTTTTTCTAAAATGTACAATCCCTGATAAAGATCTGTGTAGCCGAAACCGGCTAAACCAAAGATAATATCTCCGTTCGATGCTTCAATAATACCGGTTGCCATATATTCACGATCAATATCATTTTCATTTTTATTCACGTTAAAGAGTTTAAATGTTTCACTATCTCTATCGTACTTAGATATTCCGCCAACTGAACCAATCCACAAATCACTGTTGGAATCCTCAAACAAAGATGAAATTATTGGCAGCTGCAAAAAATTGGAATCGTTTTTAACCGCACTATAATTAAAGAATTCATACCCATCATAACGTGAAAGCCCGTTAATTGTACCGATCCAAATATAGCCGAGATGATCTTGAATAATTGAACCGGTTTCATTTGACGGCAAGCCGTCTAAATCCGTGAAGTGCGTAAAACTATCCGCCATTTTTTGCGCATTGATAGTGCACATAATTATTAAAAATAGAATTAAATAAAATCTTGTCAATTTACATTCCTCAATTTATCCTAAACTTTATTTTACCTTAATCACGACAAAAGTTACATCATCATCCGGTTCCGCATTGTTAGTCCATTTGACGCCTTCATTTTTGAGAACACCAATTATATCTTCGGGAGTTTTTACTGAGTTCTCTTCAAATAAATTTCTTACTCGTTTATAGCCGAACGCTTCGCTTTTATCGTTCAGTAATTCCGGGAATCCATCACTCATCATAAGAATTGTATCACCAGGATTAATATTCGATTCCTTAACTATATATGGGAAATCTGCCATCGTGCCTAGCGGCATTCCTTGCATAACATGTTCTTCGATTACACGTTCGTTTTTTTTGTAAATAAATATCGGCGGCATACCGGCTGAGGACATTTGAACTCTACTGCCAGCAATTTTTAGCATCGACATACACATTGATAGTTTTTCTAGCTGCATCAGTTTTAGGCATCTTGTCATCTCATGAAATGTTTCTACTATGTTCGGGTTTGGAGCCAATACATTAAATAAACTCTTAGTAGTCGTAACCATTGTACCGGCTTTCATTCCGTGTCCGGTTGCATCACCGAGAACTACCGTGAGGACACCATCCATTCCAACGTGAAAATCGTAATAGTCGCCGCCGACTTCGGTGGCAGTTTTCATATAAACTGCTATATCCAGATTTGGTAGATTAGGCAGTGATTTGGGAAGCATTGAGAGCTGCAATTGTCTAGCTTCTTCCAACTCTTTACTTTTGCGTAAATTTTCAGATTCCATCGCCTTCTTTTCCGCTTCCGCAGCTTTAGCCTGAAGTTCCGCAGCCTCAGCTCTGTGTTCAGCATCTTGGATTTTCATTCTCTCTTTTGTTTTTGTAAGCAATCTTCTTCTTTGCAGCTGATCAACAAGAAACACTCCGCCTATTAAGAATAATCCATAGCCAATGTATGCCCAAGTCGTAAACCACCAAGGAGGATTAATATTTATCTTAATTGATTTGTCTTTGGAACTCCAAACTCCGTCTCTATTAGAACCTTTAATTGAAAATGTATATTCGCCAGGATCGAGATTTGTATATGTTGCTTCTCTTTTATTATTGAATACCCACTCTTTATCATAACCAATTAGTTTGTGAGCATATAGATTTTTATTGGGGTTTGAGTAATGAAGTGCTGCAAATGAAAATGTTAGATCATTTTGATCATAAGTCAAATCCAATTTTTCTAAATCCAATAATGAAGTTTCTAATGGATTTTCATCAGCATCATACGATTTTACAGATTTATTGAAAATCTTAAGATCCGAGAATATTAGATCCGGTTCTTTGGTATTTGAATTACCAGGAGTAAAAGCGGTAAGGGCTTGATCACTTCCAAAAAAGTATTGTCCGTTAGCAGCCTTGAGAGCAGTACCGGCATTAAAAGCCATACCTTCAATTCCATCTTCAGTATCGTAATTTACAAATGTAACTTGTTTGGATTCTGAATCGGTTACCATTTTGGAAATCCCATTTATGGTTGATAGCCACAAAACATTATCCTCACCAGGTAATATTGAAGCTATATAATTTGTAGGCAGTCCATCATCTTCCGTATAAACTTTGAAGGTTTCTTTGACTGGATCAAATTTATTCAGTCCCAAGTTTGTAGCTAACCATAATATTCCATTTTGGTCTTCATGAATAAATTTCACACTATTATTGCTAAGTGTATTTTGTGAATTTTTATCATTGCTGTAAGTTATTATAGTATTATCTACTAAATTTAATTTATTCAATCCTGCTTTATCAGTACCAATCCATACTATGTTATTAGATATATGAATGGAACGAATATCGTTACCTTCAATTAGATTTTCGTTTTCAGCTGCATTCAAATAATTTTGAATTTCATCCGCCTCAGTTTCATCATCCAACTCGACTATGCTTATGCCCCAGAATTGAGGGTAAATTGGTTCTACAGCGTTCCAAACATCGTAACTATGGCTGTCATCAGATTTGTAACGCAATTTATAGCTGCCTGGTTTTAACTCAACAATATCAAGCCGCAGTCTATTTTTATCAGCACCTCCTAATTTATAAGTTTTGGAACCATCTATAGAACCCCAGATTGTATCATTTTTAGAATTAACAATCCAGCCATAATCATATAATAAATTATCATTAGCAGTGCCCTCTCCTCCGGAAATCACTAAATATTTTCGAGGCCTGATAACATTAAATGATTGAGTTAAATTTGCATTATCACCCACTTTGTTAATTGATACTGTATGTTTTCCTTTACTAATATAATTTTCAGCTATATCATAAAGTTCCTGAGGATAGACTCTTGTTGCTAAACTCCCTATTCGTTTATTTTTTTTCGACTCAGCATCGATTAAATTAAGACCGTTATTTGTACCTACCCAATAATTTCCTTCATTATCTTTTTTTATGACTCTTACTTTATCATCAGAAAGACTGCCGAACGACTTGGGATCAAAAGTATATCTATTAACTTCCTTATAATTTTTATCCAAATTAATCAATCCATCTCCCCAAGTACCAAGCAATAATGAACCATCATCATCTTCCGCTATGCTGCCAGTAGATCCTCCAAATTGGTCCTTTAATATTTTGTATTTAATTTGTCTAAAACTTTGTGTCTTTTGATCAAAAACATTTAAGCCACCAGTAGTACAGACAAATATTTTACCTTTATCTATTTTTGATTCGAGCAATCCAAAAACTTGATTGCTGCTTATACTATTTTTATTGCCTTCTTCGTGTTTATAATTAATAAATGGCTCCCGGTTGGCGTCATACTTCATAATTCCCTGAGTTGTTGCAAACCAGATAATTCCTGTTTTATCAAGTGTCGCACTAAAACAATAGATTTGCCTTGTTCCATCTTTAAGTCTTCCATATCCATCAATATTTATTTCAGTAAAGTCATCTGAAATTCCATCAAATTTTAGAATACCTCTATAATTATTTGCAATCCAGATGTTGCCGGTTTGATCTTGCAGAATTTTGTTCATATAATTTCCCAGTGATAATTTTGCATCGTCATATTCTTCAATTGACCTCATCTCATTAGTAGTCTGATCATATTTATATATTCCATTCCTGCAAGTAATCCATAAAGTATTTGTGAGATCAACATATAAGCTGGTAATTGTATTCTCAACCTTACTAAAATCAAGTATGGCTTCCTGATTGTTAATTCTAGTTGGTACAAATGCGCTATCCTCATCATTATAATAAGATAAACCATTGTTACTATAACCAGCCCAGATTTTGCCATTTTTGTCTTCTGCTAACTGCATTACTAAAGCACTAAATATTACTGCTTTACTGCTATCATTTAACCAAATGGGAACCCTATCCCATTGATCAAGTTGTTCATTGTAAAGCAGTACTCCGTAATTACGTACGGCTGCCCACATTCTATTTTTTGAGTCGATCAAAAAATTAAAGACTCTTCCACCAATTGGAGGAGCATTTAATAATTCAGTAAAATCATAATTCTTAAATTCGTTTTTGCTTCGGTTATATTTTGCAATACCATCATCCGTACCAACCCAAATGTTTTGATCTTTATCTTCAGCCAAACTCCAAATATTATCATTAAATAAACTTGTTGAATTGCCGGAGATGTTTTTATATTGCCTAAATTCATAACCATCATATTGGTGCAATCCTCCGGAAGTCCCAATCCACAGCAGTCCGTAACTATCTTGCATTATTGTTCTTATAGTTGGAGAACTTAATCCATCTGCTACAGTAATAAATTCGGTTTGAATAGTTTCTTGACCACTAACTATCGTAGAAAGAAAAATTATTATGATCATTAGATACTTACTTTTCACTAACTGAGATAAACTAATTGTTTTCATATTTCCTCATGTTTAATCCAACGATAAAATAATTTTATATTTTACCGATTATTATGTCTTGCTCTATCTTAAAGTTTTTTATTTAACTTTTATTACCACAAATGTTATATCGTCATCGGGCTCTCTTCCCTGATTCCAGTCCTCTCCGGCTTTCTTAAGTTGATCAATTATCTGCTCAGGGGTTTTCGCTGCATTATTTTCAAATTCGTTTCTTACTTTCTGATATCCGAATTGTTCGTCATCTGAATTTGTCAGTTCCGGCAATCCGTCGCTCATCAGCAGTATTGTATCACCTTTATTTAATTTTAATTCTCTCACATCGTAGGGATAATTATCAAATGTGCCAAGCGGCATACCTTTTATCATCTCTTCCGATGTAGTATTATCCTCATTTTTAAAAATCATTATCGGTGGCATTCCTGCAGCCGACATAATCATTTTGTCATTGTTGATCTTCAGCATTGTCATGCACATCGATAGTTTACCTAATCTCATCTGCTTAATGCACCGGCTAATCTCATGGAATGAATAAAGTATATCGGGATTCGAGCTGTAACTGTTAAATAATCCTTTCACTGCGGTAACCATTGTACCGGCTTTCATCCCGTGACCTGTTGCATCACCCAGCACAACTGTTAGCGTTCCATCCAAACCAACGTGGAAATCATAGTAATCGCCCCCGACTTCAGTGGCTGTTCGCATATAGACCGCAATGTCGAGGTGCGGAAGCTGAGGCAGTGATTCCGGAAGCATAGAAAGCTGAAGTTCGCGTGCTTCTTCCAATTCTTTTTTCTTATGTATATATTCGGCTTCAATTACTCGTTTCTCAGCCTCAGTTGCTTTAGCCTGCAATTCTGCTGTTGCTGCTCTTGATTCAGCTTCTTCTAATTTGCGTTTTTCTCGAACCTTTGCTAAAAGTCTTCTTCTCTGAATTCGGTCAACACCGAATATAAAACCGACAAATAATAAACCGTAGCCTATATATGCCCATGTTGTTTGCCACCAGGGAGGAAATATCTTTATTAAGAGTGACTTCCCCTCATCATTCCAAACACCTTCACTGTTTGAACCTCTGAAAATAAACTTATACTCACCTGGATCTAAGTTTGTATAAGCAGCAAACTTTCTGTTATCGTAATGCCATTCATCATCATAGCCTTCCAATTTGTGGGCATACTGATTTTTTTCAGCTCTAGCAAAATGGAGTGCCGCAAACTCAAAGGAGATATCATTCTGATCATAGTTAAGTTCAATTCGATCGACTTCGTATATTGAAGAATGTAAAGGGGAGTCTTTGCCCATCTGAGAAACTGATTTACTGCCTAATTTTAAATCTGTAATTAGAAGATCCGGGGGAGTTGTATTAATGGAGCCGGGTATAATCTCGTTCAAACCATGCTCGCCGCCGAAGTATAGTTTACCACTTGAGGCTTTAAGAGATACAAGTGATATAAAATCTACCCCGCCTAAACCATCCTCGGAATCATAGTTAACAAAAGTAGGTCTGCCGTCACTTATCGTCATACGGGACAATCCGTTACGTGTTGAAATCCACAAATTACCAAACTGATCTTCTAAAATTGATGAGATATAATTTGTGGGTAATCCGTCCGTTTCTGTGTAGACTTCGAACTGTTCAGTCTTCGGATCAAATCGATTCAAACCGACATTTGTTCCTATCCATAAAATGCCTTTGTCATCTTCATAAATATCGGAGATAGTATTGTTGCTCAATGAGTTTGGGTTCTTAGGATCGTAGCGGTAATATTTTACTCCCTTTCCGTATTTATCATATCTGTCGAAACCTTCGTTGCCATAACCAATCCATACATAATTATTATTAGAGCGGCTTATTACTATGGACCAAATGTTGGAGCCGCTAACCCTGAATTTATTTGCCTCCTCTGCAAACAGAGCTTTTGTTTGGGCAAACTCCTCGTTGGATAGATTAACAATTTGAATACCCCAATAATTGCTGTCAACCGGCGCTTCTGAATTCCACTTTCCGAATGAATGACTATCATCTGATTTATAACGCAAATTGTATTTGCCCGCATTCAGTCTAATATTTGAGGCGGTAATTCTATTTTTTCCGTCTCCCCCCAGGAAATAACTGTCGGAAACTGATTTGCTCGACCAAACAACTTCTCCTTTTTCGTTTTCCAGCCAGCCGTAATCAACCATAAATTCCCTAGTTGACAGACCTTCGCCCGCAGATACTATCAGATAATCTCTTGGTCTTTCAATTGAAAACGATTCCGTTATATTTTCATCATTGCCGGGTTTACGGATTGCCGCCAATATATCGCCGGATTTATATTTTGATTTAATAAGATTGAGAAGTCCTTGCGGATACTCTGGTTTATCATTTGTGTATATCCGCTCTACTTTACTATAAACAGGGTCGTAAATACTTAACCCCTCGGTTGTTCCAATCCAAACTTTGCCGTCATCGTCTTCTTTTAAAATCCTAACAAGATTTCCGGGAATACTGGCATTGTTCGATGAATCGTATTTACTGATTAAGTTAAAGCCCTTCTCCTCGGAATATTTGTAAAAACCGTCGCCCCAAGTTCCAAGATAAAGAGAACCGTCCTGGTTTTCCAAAATACTTCTTACAGATCCGCCGAAAGCGTCATTCTGAAATTTTAATTTGATTAAGTTAAAATTTCCGGTTTCAGGATTGAATTTATTTAAGCCGGCACCGCGAGTTCCTACATATATTAAATTATCGTTAGTTTTTGACTGATATAATCCGAACACTTCATTACCGCTTAAGGAGTTTGGATCTTTGTTGTCATGCTTATACCAAATAAAGGGTTCGCTTGCAGGGTCATATTTGAAAAGACCATTTTGAAAAGTGCCGATCCAGAGTATTCCGGTATTATCGGTGATCATTGAGCGGATATTTTCAGCATAGGTATTTGGGTTGTTTGTATATTCTTCGCCAAACGGTATAAAGGTATAATCGTCAGAGATGCCGTCAAATTTATATATACCACGAATATCCTTTCCAATCCATACGTTCCCCTCAGTATCCTGTGCCAGACCAGTAAAAACCATCCACAGGTTGAATACATTATTAGTCTTGAATTTTACGACAGTTCTTATTTCGTTAGTCTCTAAATCTATTTTACGAATCGCCCAATCTGAAACGACCCATAGCTGATTACTATGATCAATAAATAATTTTGAAATTCGATCGGATTGATTTGCGTAATTAGGCAGCGGTTCTTCACCTTTGAGTTCAACTACTTCAAAATAATTTTCTATAGGGTTATATTTAACAATTCCGTATCCAAAATGATTAGCATATAGTTGTCCGTCTCTTTCAACCATTCTATACGCAGCGTCGAAATCGGCGCGTCTATCTGATTTTACTTCCACGCGCTCAAACATATTTTCGTCTTTATTATACTTTATGATACCGCCCCAAATACTGCCGCTCCATACATTATCTTTACTGTCAACAAATATCGATACCGCTTTAGGGAACTGTGCAGGTTTGCCGGCTGTAAGTGTATCTAAATCATAGTTTAAAAATCGGTTTTCGCTTCGATTGAAAAAAGATATTCCCCCGCGTGTTGCAATCCACAGATTAGCATTTTTATCTTCGGCAATATCCCATACTTCATTATCAATCAAGGTTTCATTATTGCCCGGCACAGACTTATATACTTTGAAATTGTAGCCGTCATACCGGTTCAATCCGTCATCAGTACCTATCCACAGGAATCCATATTTATCCTGATGAATAGTGTTTGCGTTAACGTTCGATAAACCTTCTCCAATAGTAATATGCTGGGTTACTAATTCCTGTCCGGTTAGTATTGAAGCGGAATACAAGAATATTATCAAAATAGTTGGTAAAATTAATTTATGGTTTTTCACATGATTCACATTTAGCTCCAATTCTTTTCAAGACTAAAAATATTTTCTAATAATGAGGTCGTTTCAAAAATCAAAAAAGCAAAGTTGTCATTCCCAACCTGATTTGCATCGGGATAAACTCCAGTGGGAATCTATCTTGTTTTCAGTGTTTTGGATTCCCGTTTTCACGGGAATGACATATAAATTTCGACTTATTAGACAACCTCGTTCGTGAACTGTTTTAACTAACTTTTATTACAATAAAAGTGATATCATCAATTGGGTCGTTACCGCCAGCCCAATTCAGAGTGAGTGACTTCAATGCGTCCATTATATCGCTAGTTGAATTTTCTGCAATTTTAAGCAACTCGTTTTTCACTCTCTCGTAACCGAACATTTCTTTTTTTTCATTAAATAATTCCGGCAAGCCGTCGCTTAAAATTAATATCAGGTCGCCGGAGCTAATTTCGAATTCGGTTTTTTCAAAAATAGAATCCGATATTGCACCTAACGGCATTCCTTGTGTTTCATACTCGACAACGGAATTTTTTGATTTTTTGTAAACGAATATCGGAGGCATGCCGGCATTTATAAACTCCACTTTGGAATTTGAAAATTTAAGCATTGCAAATGCCATCATCATTCTGCCGAGGTTTAATGCTTTAATAGTTTTGTTCGAAACCTCAAAAAAATCTGTAATTTCCATCTCGGAGGAATCGGAAATAAATAGCGCCTTCATTATTGAAACCATGATACCCGCTTTCATTCCGTGCCCTGTTGCATCACCGACCGCAACATTTAAAGAAGCGTCTCCGTTTTGCGAGAAGTCATAGTAGTCGCCTCCTACTTCACTAGCAGTAGTCATGTGAACTTCAATATTAAGTTTCTCAAATTGAGGGATATCCTTTGGCAGCATGGACAATTGAAGGGCTCTGGCTTCTTCTAATTCTTTCCGAACGGCAATTAATTCTTCGCGTGCCAGCAAAGCTTTTTTAAATGCCGCAAGATTGTCGAGTGCCTTTTTAATTGTTATTTCCAGATCTTTCAAATCGATTGGCTTCACTACAAAATCGAATGCGCCGCCGTTCATTGCTGTACGGATATTCAATATGTCTCCGTAAGCAGAAACAATAACGGAATGAAGAAGAGGGTTATTCATTTCCTTAATTTTGGATAGAAGAGTAAGCCCATCCATTTCCGGCATATTTATATCGGTTAATACAAGCTCAATTTCTTTATCTTTATTAAGCTTATCTAGTGCCTGCACTCCGTTGTTTGCAAATTCAAATTTGTATCGATTATCTTTAATTTCTTTTCTGAATTTTTGATTGATCAACATTTCGAGATCAGGCTCGTCATCTACTACAAGTATTTTAGGGATATTAACAGTCATAATTTTTTATTTATTTTTAGGAAGTTTGATTATAAATTCTGTGTACTCACCCTCTTCGGATTCGAATAAAAGTTCCCCGTGATGCTCTCTTACAACTATGTCGTAACTGATCGAAAGACCGAGTCCGGTACCTTTACCCGAGGGTTTAGTTGTAAAAAATGGAGTGAATAAATTCTCTCTTATTTTTTCGGGAATACCGCTGCCATTATCTTTTATGCTGATCTCAATGTGTTTGGAAGATTCTGAAGTTTTAACCATTATCTTCGCAGGTTCCTCGGTTTGCAGTTCCTTCTTTTTTCTGTGTGCTTCATAACAGCCGTTGGTAAGAATGTTTAAAAATACGCGACTGATATCCTGAGGAATTACTTTTATGTCACTTAGATTTTTATCGTAATCCCTTTCAATCTTGATATTAAAAGTATTATCCTGTGCTCGCATTCCGTGGTAAACAAGATTAAGATCTTCATCCAGCATTGCATTTAAATCGGTTGATTGCTTATCTCCCGTTTTGCCTCTTGAATGCTGCAGCATGCTGTGGACAATGCTGTCGGCTCTTTTACCGTGTTCCTTAATTTTCTCTGCGTTTTGCTTCAATGTTTTCAATATGTCATTCAATTCATCAAGCGTGTCCTCTTCAAATTTATCGCTGAATTTTTCAAACTCCTCTTTTAACTCATCAACTAAGCCAACCGATAGTTCGGAAAAATTATTCACAAAGTTTAAGGGGTTCTTAATTTCGTGGGCAATACCTGCTGTTAGTTGACCCAAAGAAGCTAGCTTTTCCTGTGCAACAAGCTGATCCTGCGTGGCTTTTAAGTTTTCTAAAGTTTTATTCAGCTCCTCGTAAGCGTTAGCGTTGTTAATGGCAATTCCCACATGTGCGGCAATTGTACTCAACAGCCTCAAGTCATCAGCATTAAAAAGATTTTCCCTCTCCGTACTTTGTACACTTAGAACGCCAATAATTTCTTCCCCAACCGGAATTGGAACTCCGAGATATGAAGCCGATGCTTTTCCTATTCGCTCAACACCTAATTCCTCCGTTTTCTTATCAGCCTCCTTATTAATTAATAGCGGATCCTTTTTCAGAATAATATGAGATGTTAATCCGTCTCCTAATTTAAGCGGCGGGTATTCGTCGCCGTAACCATAAGGAAAATTTATAATTTGAGTTTCTTTATCCAGCAAAGCTACATAAACAATATTTGCGTTAAACAAGTCGCGGACTTTATCACCAACAAGGTTTATCAGTTTATCAATTTCAAGATGACCCACAATAGCTTGACTAATACTGTTCACGGTGCTCAGCTCTGCAGTTCGTTTCTTGCTTTCATCAAGCAGACGAAGTGTTTCATTAAATAGTCTCGCATTTTCAAGTGCAACACTCATGCTGTTTGCAACTGTGGTAAGCAAACGAATATCAGATTCAGTGAAAGCATCTTCTTCATCGTAATTTTCAATAAGTATCAATCCTTTTGCTTCACTGCCCAGCATTATCGGAACCATTATCAAAGACTTACTTCTATCGGTTCCCGGAATTGTAACTTGACCCTTAATCCCCAGTTTCCTGGCTTCTTCATCAGTATTATTTTTAAGCAGCAGCATTTTACCGGTTGATAGCACGTGCTTAGAAAATGGTGTCGGTTTCATCGAATCAATATGAAGTCTTTCCCCATGTTCGTATTCATAAGGGAAATGAAGGATATTGGTTTCTTTATCGTACAGCCTTATTCCAAGATCCTGGAACCCGAGGGCTTCTCTAAATTTATCCCCAACAAGATCAATTATTGCCTCGAACTCCATCTCCATCACCAATCCTTCCTGAATTGTATTGAGAATTGAGAGTTCAACATTTCGCTGCTGAGTTTCGTTTAATAATCGTTTCGTTTCTTCAAATAATCTGGCATTCTCAAGCGCAACGCCCATATTTGAAGCGAGTGTCATTAAAAGTCTTACATCTTTCTTATCATATAAATGCTGTCTGTCTAAATCCTGCACGGTAATTACACCTGTAACCAGCCGATTATGAATTATAGGAACCCCCATAAATGATTCGGGCATATCACCGGCAACGGTACCTTCACCGCTGTGTTTTATCATCTCTTCACTTGTTCCGAATATGAGAGGGCTTTTCTTTTCAATTATTTCTTTTCTATCAGGATCA
>JAENZU010000731.1 GCA_016841125.1 Melioribacter sp.
TAATACCTACTGCCAGGTTTGACCAGATGAGAAGCAGCCCCGCCACTACTGCAACACCCACGGCAGCTCGGTATAGTATACTATCTGAAATTCTTGATACCAGCACATATGTGAGACCGGTGCCGAAAAGAAGTATTCCCATTACAGTAAAATCTAAGAAGCCCCACTTCACCTCATCGGTAAACTGCATTGCCACTAAAGGCGCCATTAGGATAGCTGCAGTTGCGAACGCAACATACCATATTTGGAGGCGGATACTGCGACGTACACGTTTAATCGTCTTCATTTCCAGATTATCCGGGATCTCCATTTCTGAAGAAATTGGATCAGTTTCTAATTTCCCGGTTTGAATAAATTTTGCGATCTGCGGATCATTTTGTGCAAACTCTTCAACTAAAGCTCTTGATTCTTCACTGGCTTCGCCTGCAATATATGCCGGCAATAAATCAATTATAATATTTCGTGGGATAGATTCCATATTGTTCTCCATTGATTTCAAACTTTTTTTAATTCACGATTCGTCCGCCATTCTACAAGTTTCAGACGCAGGCGGTGCACTTTAACTTTGGCAGATGATAAAGAAATATTTAGCGAATTCGCAATTTCATCATACCCAACTCCGTCCACCCGAAGGAGAAGTGCAGCTCGATCAACTTCGGGAAATAACTGCAGGTACGCTTGCACAGCCTCTAAATCAGTTTTATTACTGATTGAGTATTCTAAATGAGGGGATAAATCCGGGAGCTCTGTTGGTAGTTCCGTAAATCGCTTTTTCCGCCTAACCGACTCAAGGTGCAGATTCCGTGCGATGGTGAGCAGATAGCCTTTAACAGTGGCTGATATCAGCGGGGCTTTTCCTGTGAGAGCACGCGCGAATGTTTCGGCGGTGATGTCTTCTGCCTCTTCCTTGTCTCCACAAAGAAACAGTGCAAAGCGGTAAATGTCACTTCGTACCGGGTAAATAAATCGTGAAAATCGTTCCTAAATAACTTGCTCATGTATATAATATGGAATTGTTCCTCAAAAGTTACAAATCATCTTAAATAATTTTAAACGATAATTTAGAATAAGGAATCGAAATAGGTATGAGGAAATATCCCTAGCGAAATTTAAGCAAGTTTTTTTCGGAAGTATAGCAGCGTAGTTTTTGAGCCTCTTTCTCACAGCAGCAAAACAAAGGAATGCCGCTCCGAAAATAGAAGCCCGCAACAACGAACCACTGCCAATAATTTTAGCAAACGGTAGTTAACTTCTATCATACACACCGGATGCTTGAAACTTATTACTCACGCTATTCTAAATTTTGAAAACAGCCTGTCATTTCCGCATGTTTAAAGCGGGAATCTCTAATAGATGCCCGTTTATCCCAAATTGTCGGGACTGGCAAGACACATGCGTAAGGAGACTTTAAATATTTCAAAAACTTCTAATCATTATTATTGATGATCCTCAAGTAATTCTAAAAAATAATGATTAATTTAATTCATAAATTATTTGTCTCACCAGTTTCTGCAGGCTCCAATGAAAAAACTTTTACTACTTGTATTTGTGATTTTATCAG
>JAENZU010000732.1 GCA_016841125.1 Melioribacter sp.
TACCAGCACGATGTCGATCAGAAATTATTGAATAAAAAATTAGATGATGTAGTTGTGAGCTGCGTTAACTACGTTGGTGTTGATCTCAATACTGCTTCGGCTTCGTTACTTACTTATGTCTCCGGTTTGAACAAAAGACTCTCGACTAAAATTGTAAAATACCGTGACGAAAAAGGAAGATTTAACTCGAGAGAAGAATTGATGGAAGTTTCAGGCATTGGCGCAAAGTCTTTCGAACAATCTGCAGGATTCTTAAAAATACCTAACGGTGTAAATCCACTGGATAATACTTTTATTCACCCGGAATCTTACGAGGCAGCCGAACAACTTCTGAAAATGTGCAATGTAAAACCGGAGAGCATTTCGCAAAGCGGTGCTGTTGTAGAACTATTCGTCAAAACGAAAAATGTAAAAAGTGTTGCGGAAAATTTAAATGTGGGCGAGCCGACGCTTTTAGATATTATTGAAAATATCAAAAAGCCGGGAAGGGATCCGCGCGAGGAAATGCCCAAACCAATTTTACGCAGCGATGTTTTGAAAATTGAAGATCTGACCGAAGGTATGAAATTGAACGGTACCGTTAGAAATGTAATCGATTTCGGTGCGTTTGTTGATATTGGCGTTAAACAGGACGGACTGCTTCACATTTCACAAATGGCTGATAAATTTGTGAAAAATCCGCTTGAATTATTGAATGTCGGAGATATAATCGAAGTAAAAATTATAGGAATTAATATTGATAAAGGAAGAATTTCACTTAGTTTAAAATCATAAATTTCTTTGCGGGAATTCACCTTTTTAGGTGAATGATGTGCCAAAAGCAGCCGGAGAACTCCTACTCCGGCTGTTTGTTTTTAAAGACAGATGTGAGATTTTAGACATAAGATTCAAGATCTAAGCTCATCACTCGCTACTCATCACTCACTACCCACAACTCATCGCTCACAACTCATCGCTACTTCAACAACGTCATTTTCCTGCTTTCGATTTTTCCGTTGGCAGACAAAGTATAAAAGTAGATGCCGCTCGGTAATCCGCTTCCGTCAAATTCGATTTCATAATTTCCAGGTTGTACGGGTTTATTTAGTAGTGTTGTGATCTCTCTTCCTAATATGTCGAATACTTTGAGTTCCGTTGGTAAAGACGGGGCATTTCCCGTCTTTACTGTGGGAATTGAGAATTTTATTTTTGTTGTTGGATTAAACGGGTTTGGGTAATTCTGTTCTAAACTAAATTGCTCCGGTATTTTGGATGCCGATTCTTTTTCTATATCAGTGATACTGTTTACGCTGGTTATCATTCTTACCACAACCGGATTAAGCGGAGTTGAAGTGCAATCGCCGTCGAGTGAAACTGCATCATTAATAAATAATGTATCGCCGTCGGTGGAAGCTGCAATTCCGTTAGGCAGATTAAAAGTTGCTTCCAGAGCCGGACCGTCGAGATTCCCGCGTTCGCCAGTACCGGCAATAAGTTGAACATCGCCGTCAAGTGAAACACGGAAAATTTGATTTGCACATCTTCCGACGACGTAAAGAAATCCGTTGGAATAAGTCA
>JAENZU010000733.1 GCA_016841125.1 Melioribacter sp.
GTTTTCCGCGGGCAGCCCGAATGCATCATAACCCATCGGCTCAAAAACGTTGTAACCGTTTAATTTCTTGTATCTTGCCCACGAATCTGTTGGACCGTAATTATACCAGTGCCCGCAATGAAGTTTAGATCCGGATGGATATATGAACATTACAAGGCAGTACAATTTTTTTTCGAGATCGGTTAAGTCTGTCTGATAAATCTTGTCGTTTTCCCACTTTTGCTGCCACTTTTTTTCAACTTCTTTAAAAGGATACTTCATTACGGTTCTTCATTTTAATTTTTAAAATAGCACTTAAAATATCAAATTATAGGAGGTTAAGCAAGATGTGAATTACAGATGAAGTTAATTGAGTTATATGTTTAACAGGAGAAAATATAAAAAATAGAATGAGTCCCATGCTTATTAAGTAACACCGAAAAGCTCTAACTTATTTTTCAATAACTGAGATTTCGTCATTTAATTTTAATGCTAATTCCTTTTTTGTAATACCTTCAATCTTGATTTTTGTAGAATTCACAAGTATTTCGGGGGCGTCGCCTTCTCCTCTCAAATATTTAAAGAGATTGTAGCCAAGTCTGTTCCTGTCGTTTGATACCGGTATATTTTCCTTGAATTTATCTACAATTGTGTAAACTTTTTTTTCCAAAGAATCTTCCGGGTAAAAATCAGTTGAAGGGGGGGGTAAAGTTGTCATTATTTCTCCATAAAAAATTTTCTTTTGAAATTACATAACTATAATAAGTTTAACAAATTGCAATCTTTGAATAGATATCTCTAATCCTTAAATTTACAACTAATAAAATTACTGATGTATGATCAATTTAACAACCATAAATAAAGTTTTAGTTATCCGCCTAAGTTCTTTGGGGGATATTTTACTAACAACTCCAATTTTACGGATACTTAAAAAAAAGAAACCTTCACTTGAAATTGATTTCCTTGTAAAGAAGGAATTCTCGGATGCCGTAAAACATAATCCAAATATTTCCAAAGTTATTCTATTTGATAAAAATGAAAAAGATTCAATTATCAAATCGAAATTAAATGATGAAAATTTCGATTTAGTAATCGATCTTCAAAATAATATTAGGAGCCGGGGATTATCCAAAAGGTTAGCGGAAAAAATATTTCGATTTAAAAAACCATCATTAAAAAAAATCTTATTGGTTAAATTCAAATGGAATAGATTTAAAGAGGTTAAATCTATTCCTAAAATGTATGCAGAAAGCATCGATGATCTGGAATTGGATGATGAAGGGTTAGAACTTTTTATTCCGGAGAATATTAAAACCAGCCTTAACTACGGCATCAAATATGCCGGGTTATGTCCCGGTTCAAAACATTTCACAAAAATGTGGCCCAAGCAGTATTTTCTTTCACTCGTGTTATATCTAAAAGAAATGGGTTATGAGGTTCTTCTTTTAGGGGGAAAGGAAGATAGGCAAACGTGCGGATTTATATCAGAACAATCCGGTGCACTCGATCTTTCAAACGATAATGAATTATTTCTAACGGCTGCAAATATGAATCAGTGCGAATTTATTGT
>JAENZU010000734.1 GCA_016841125.1 Melioribacter sp.
CCGCGAGAGGACCGAGCACTCGCCGTGCAATCGAAATATTGCCTCTTTGGCTCGCGTCCAAATCGGGGAACTCTTCTTTAGCAAGCGGAGATGCGGAATAAACCGAAGCTCCGGCTTCGTTGACTATTAAATAGTGACAATTCAAGCCGGCATCTTTAATCAATTCGGCAACCATTAATTCGGTTTCGCGACTCGCAGTTCCGTTGCCTATCGCAATCAATTCAACATTATATTTTTTTACCAGCGCAGTTACAAGTGCTTTCGCTTCCGCCATTTTTTTCTGAGGCGGATGCGGATAGATAGTTGTCCCTTCCATATATTTACCGGTTTCATCGATCACCGCCACTTTTGAACCTGTACGGAAACCGGGATCGATACCTATTATTATTTTTCCTGCTATCGGCGGCTGAAGAAGTAATTGCCGTAAATTTGAAGCGAATATCTCAACAGCATGCAAGTCAGCTTTTTCGGTCAACAGATTTCTCACTTCTCTTTCAACCGAGGGATAAATGAGCCGCATAAAAGAATCATCTACAACTTCATTCAGAATTTCTATAAATGCCGAATCTTCGTAATCAAAAAATGTTTCGAATATTTCTTCTAAAATCGCCGGTTTATCGAAACTTAAAATTACTTTTAAGAATTTCTCTTTTTCGCCGCGATTTATTGCCAAAAGCTGATACGGCTTTATTTTTCTTATTTCAATTTCAAATTCATGATAAATTTCATAAACATCTTTTTTGACCTGTGAACGCTCGTTCGCTTCCGAATCAGATTTTTTAGATACAATTTTGGAATTTTCAGATAGATAGTCTCTCACAACCTGCCGTACTTCCGCGGTCTCGCTTATCATTTCCGCAATTATATCTTTAGCGCCGGCAAGTGCTTCTTCAATATCAGAAACACCTTTTTCTTCATCAATAAATTCAGCAAGTTTTGCTTCAAAATCGCCCGAAAACTTAGGATTCTCTAAAATAAATAATGCAAGAGGTTCCAATCCTTTTGCTTTTGCCATCGTTCCGCGTGTCTTTCTTTTGGGTTTATATGGCAAATAAAGGTCTTCAACTTCCTGCAATTTTTCGGCGGCTTCAATTTTCGCCTTTAATTCATCGGTAAGCTTTCCCTGCTCTTCTATACTTTTAAGAACAGTTGTTTTTCTGTCTTCAAGTAGTGTCAAATAGTTTAATCGGTCTTCTATTTGCCGGAGTTGCTCTTCGTCCAGCCCGCCGGTAACCTCTTTACGGTAACGGGCAATAAACGGAATTGTAGCTTCCTCTTTAAAAAGTGCAACAACTGCGAGTACCTGCTTTTGCTGAATATTTAATTCTTTTGCTATTACAACCGGAATGTTCATCAATTTCAAACCTCAAATAATTACGACACCAATCAACGCCGAATTTAGTTCTTTTTCAACTTGTAAATTTCATAATCTTTGTTAAGTATATATTGATAAAAATATATATCCCGAAATAATGATTTCTTCGGATTAAATTCTACACAAAAGTAAATCCTATTTGGGGAGTCTGCATCTTATTAATTTGTTATTGA
>JAENZU010000055.1 GCA_016841125.1 Melioribacter sp.
TTAGAAAATATTAGTCGATTTGTCATTAGTGTTTTTCTAATGACAAATTTGGGTTAAGAATATTATTTGCGTAGTTATTTTTTGCTCTTAAAATTCGAATAATTACTCTGCAATGGGTCCGCGATCTGCGTACAGCGGGTAAAGAATCTCATAAGTCTCTAATCTTATTTCCTCTACTTCATAAGCAGTTGGAATTGTCTTTGCAAGTTCAGTTTTTTGAAATTCAGTCAAAGCCTTCTTGTTCTCGAAAAAGTAAACGCCGCAGACCTCGCCGGTAGATTCATCGCGCCCGTAGATCTTCTGCAGAAGTCCGGGCACCTCAAGGAAGCGGGGACGCCGCTCAATTAATCGTTTTTCCAAATCATTTTCACTTAGATTTGATTTTGCTCTTACAAACAATAAAGAAGCCATCAATTCCTCCTTTTTTGTAAATGCATAATTTTACAATAATACTGAAATAATTTAAACATTAGCAAAGGCTTTGCTGTTTACCTCGATCTTCTTGAACTTGGGACTTTTTATTTATTGGAGAGGTTATATGGAGATTTGTTCACCTTTTAATCCACATCAGTAAGTCTGAGTAAAGTTGTTCCCGAACAGAACTAAATCCATGATTATCGTGGTAGGTTTTAAAGGTTATATCCTCTGCACCGGCCGTCTTAAATGCTCGATAATTCGGCAAAAGAAAATCATCGATAGTAGTATGTCTATCTTCCCAACCTCCAAAAATGATCATTGACCGATCGGCTAGTTTATCTGCATTTTCTGTTAAGCCATAAATTTTTTGGTTTTCTTTAAGTTCGGAAAGTGTGCTCTCAACTCCAAAACGAATTGGACCATCGGGAGCAGAGGTTGAGGTTAATATTTTTTTCACCATTACCGCAAACTCTTCATCAGCTAGATACTGGCGGATTAGTATAGAGTGATCCGTGCCGGCGACAGAAAATATTCGTCGAACTGATGTGTCTCTGGCTGCGTATGCAAGCGATATTCCGCCACCCCAACTGTGCCCGCCTAATACTAGGTTAGTTGAATTCAAGTCTGATCGTTCCGACTTTTTGATCCATTCCAAAGAAGCCTCAATGTCTTCAAGAGCATTAGCAAATGATGCTGTGCCCTCACTATTGTGCCAACCACGAGGGCTAAGAACTACAACAGCTAAACCTCGGGACATTAACGCTTTCCCAATTCCGAGTACGTCAGAAGGTCCACCACCCCAACCGGGAACAACTAATACTGTTGCAGTGGGATATACATCACTACTCCAAATAGTGAGTATTATATTAGAACCATGGCTATCGATCTTTGTGATAGATTGTGATCTTACAATTGAAGCGCCTACAATCATAAGAATGAGAAGAAATAATCGTTTCATATTATTTTGAGAACTACTTTAATAGCATCATCTTCTTTGTTTCTGAAAATTTTCCTGCAGTTAATTTGTAGAAATAAATCCCGCTTGGCAGCTGACTTGCATCAAAAGTAACTTTGTGTTCACCTGCAGACTTTTGTTCATCAACCAAAGTACGAACAACACTTCCTAATAAATCGTAAACAACAAGTTTCACATTTGCTTTTTCACTTTTTACGTTTCGCTGTATTTCATATTTAATTGTTGTGGTTGGGTTAAACGGATTAGGGTAATTCTGAGATAATGAAAAATCGTTTAATAAATTTTCCGGATCGTTGATGTTGGTTAGGGTATTATAGTGCATAGTAACTTGACTTAACAATAGATAATATTCATACCCATTATTGCTAAAAGTAAATTGAGTTTCTGCTGGTATCCAAATTGAACCGTTATACACTTCAGCTAAAAAGTTTGTTAATGTTCCATTTAGATTGTATTGATATGAATATCTACTTGTTTTTGCCCAAATATTCTGACCCTCAACCCATTGCTCATTTAAAATTCCAATCAAATTATTTTGATCATATGTATAAGTATACCTCCAGAGTTTCAGCCAATTGCCGGCAGTCTTGTTCCAAATTGAGTGTAAATAAAAAGTGTTTTGACCCAATGTATTATAAGAATAAGTTTCCAAGTAAGCATTCCGCCACTGTTGTGTACTGTCTACCCAGCCTTGAATTAGATGTTCGGTTAGATTATTATTGCTATTATATGAATAGAGTTGTCTTCCCACATTTTTCCAATTACCCAAAAGAAAATCAAAAGACTCACTTCTATATTCGATTAAATTATTACTATTATCATAAGTTTTTAAAGTTCTATCATTCGGGCTCCATTGTGCTGAAATAAAATATTCATACAAAAAAATTAGTTCATTACCATTTTCATCATATGAAAAAGAAGAACGTGAACTATTTTCCCAACTATTTGTATCTCTATTATAGTTTTTTACAGTTCTGCGTAATAAACGACCATGTGAGTCATATTCCATATTTTTAGATTGTTTAAAGACAAGAGTCGTATCGGGAAAAAGAGATAATTCTTTTGTCACCTCCGTAAGTGCTTTGCCTGAGCCGTTATAAGTATACGTGATATTTTGAAATAATATCCACGAATTTTCAAACCAACGGAATTTGTCCGTAGATAATTTGTAATTTCTATTGCTATAAGTACTGGAATATTTTTCAAATGGGTCCCAATCTGCTTTAGCGATGTCCCATTTTTCATAAATTTCTTCTATTATGTTGTTATTTACATCCAATACATATGAATATCTCTCAATATTCTGCCATTTATTGGTATAAGTTAGTAGTTTTTGTTTTAAATGAAGCACCCTTTTATTCTGGCTGTTATATTCAACAGACTCTTTATAAGTATTGCCATACTGCTGATATATTAAACTATCCAGCAATTCCCCGGTTAAAATATTATTTAAGAAATTTTGCAGTACAAAACTATCGAAAAGATTGTTTTGCCCATTCCTTTCCTGATCAAAGTTTAAATGCTCTAATTGCGGGTTAAATTGATGCTCTTGAGAAAAATCAATCTGCGCGTTTGCATTAAACACAATTGCAAAAAATAAACTAGCTGTTAAAATGATTTTAAGTCTGAAATGAATTTTCATCACAATTCCTCCATTATTTGCTACCACTGTTTTTCAATAATTGCCTCTAAAAAAATAATACATTACAAAATAAGAAATGAAAGTCTTTTTGTCACTCATTTTATTTGCTTTTGTGCTTCAAAGTTTGCAAAAAGGAAAAAATGTATGATAATTATTATTCTCGGCGTCAGCTACGTGGGCTTTCTGAAGATGTTGAAGAATAAGTGAAAGTTTTCTAGATTCTTGATAAAATCCTTCCCATATCATACCCACTGATCACTCAACCGTGAAGTTATCGTCATTTAAATTTTACTTTTTGGGTGGTTTCAAAAGTACTTTTAAAGCGAAGCCTCGGCCATTAACCGAGGCTTTATCAAAAGTATAGTTTATTTTCAACTCCTTTTTTGTCCTATAGGTGCTGAAGTTTTACACTGTATGTCTTCAAAAGAAATGAGACAATTATCCCCAAAATTAATTAGTAGGTATAACGGAGTTGTCAAATAACACGTCGGCCACTGCACGAACAACCCGCAACAACGAACCAACGCCGATTATTACAGCAGACAATGATTAACTTTTGTCGCAATCATTGGCTGCATGAAACTTGTTTATTAAAAAAACAAAAAAGCTAATTATTTAAAACTCCAAACTCGAAAAAACAAAACCCGACGCCAGGCAAGGAGCGGTTATGTTGATTTGCTAATTCTATGGCATTTTACCTTAATAATCTTTCACCTAATATTTCTTGAATATTTCTTCTGCCATCAAGAATACAATGTATGTAAATTAGATTATTTTCAATCTCATAAATTATGCGATAAGGTTTATAATGTATTTCTAAATATTTTTTTATTCCCGTTTGTCTTAATTCTTGAGGTATGTGGCCTCTCTCCGGAATATCTTCTAACTTTAGGAATGTCTTCTCTATTGAATCCAGTAGTTTATTTGCCGCAACAATATCGCCATTAGCAGCAACATAAATAAATATTTCACTCAAATCTTGCTTTGCTTTTGGATCAATTAATACTTTATATTTTTTCATATTAATGCAGCGAGTTTAACTCTTTTCTCAATTCGCTAAATGTAGTTTTAATATCTGTTGCCTTCTTATTTTTATTATTTGTCATAGCCAATAATTTCAGCATCGCCATTGTTTCTTGCATTTTTTCATAAACTTTAATGTCTTGCACAATGACTTTTGCTTCACCATTTTGAGTAATAACAAAAGTTTTTTGATTCTTATTTATATCATCAATTAAATTTGCCGCATTCGCCTTAAGATAACTTATAGATTTTACTGATTCACTCAACTTCATTTGTCAGTCCTTTTTTAGACCAAATTTAGTTCTTTCTGCCGAATATGTCAAGTCCTCTATTTTGCCGTACACCAAGCTCATTTTCTTATTGAATAGAGACAATGTCTTTATGTGAACTCAACACGACCGCCCTCCAAAGGCTGGTAAACTTATTACGATTCGGTAATTTGCGATTTTCGGGTTTGCAGTTTTAATGAAGTAGCTTTTTGAATATTTTTTAATTAACAAGTTTCCCTTCACGGCGGATCGGAGTTGCTTATAATTGTAGGTAGTTTGTTAGGAAGGAATTAGTTGTAGGAACAAGCTGGGTAATAACCGCTTCGTATTGTAACATAGTTCAGATTGATTAAATTTGAAACTGATCCTATTATAAATATCATTTTCCCCTTATTGGGTATGCTTTCGTGTTTCATTATATTGAGGTTAAAAGATCTACTTTTCTTTTATTATTAAATTAAAAGTATGCAAATGAAAAAACCTTCTAAAAGTTACCTCGTAAAACTACCGATTTTATTTCTTTTCTTTGTTCTGGTTAATCCGAATCTTTTATTGTCAAATTCATATTTGATATCTCCGGAAAGTATTGACCGGATTTCATTTACGGTCGCCTCAGATAATAATTTGGGCAATTCGGATTTGAAAATATCTGAACCGAATGCGGAAACCGTAATGGTCACATTCAATGTTACCGTACCGGAAAATACTCCGGAAGCAGATACAGTTTTCATTGTTGGAACATTCAATGGCTGGAATCCCGGCGAAACATCGCTTACCAAGCTATCCATAAATTTATGGCAGGGTGTTCTGGCTTTGCCTCAAGATTCAACGTTTGAGTATAAATTCACGCGGGGCAGCTGGGAGACTGTAGAAAAAGACGCCAATGGAAACGAGATTGAGAACCGACTTATTTCAACAGGCTCTATTAATTTAGTCGTTAGCAATGAAGTTGCCAGTTGGGCTGATCTTGGAATTACATCTGAGCCGGAAAATATTTCCCCAATATTATCCTATTTCAATAGTTCACCCCAAACATCTATCGCAATAACATGGGCATCGGAATTCAGCGGCGAGAGCATGATATACTATGGTGTAAATGATATAAATGAAAATCAAATTATTGTGACAGACCATAAAGATCTGATTGAAGTGGGTGACAGCCTAATTCATATTGCCCGGGTGACGGGCTTAATTCCAAATACCACTTATCAATATAAAGTTGAAACCGCAGGTGTTTTTGAGAGCGATACATTAAGCTTCACAACCGCCGCCGAAGAAACAGAATTTACATTTGCCGTTGGTGGAGATAATCAGCTGGCATTGATCGAACCGGTGCTGGATCGAATAATATTAGACAATCCGCGCTTTATGATCCATTGCGGCGACCTGGTTGTTGATGGAAACGTAGTGAGCGAATGGTATCAATTTCTTGATAATTTCCGTGAGTTCAATGGAAATTATGCAATGATGCCTGTATATGGTAATCATGAAGAAGACTCTCCCACAATGGCAAAATTGTTTCAACACCCGTCTAATGGTTCGCCCGAACCGTTGAATGAAGGACACTGGTTCTCGTTCGACTATAATAATGTGCACTTCATCGGGCTCGATGTAATGCGGGATTTTACTCAGGGCAGCGAGCAATATAACTGGCTGCAGAACGATCTTCAATCCATCGATGAAAATATAGACCACCGAATAGTATATTTTCATAAACCTGCTTATAACAGTACCGGATATCATGGACCTGACTTACAGGTTAGACACACTCTTGAGCCTTTATTTATTCAATACAAAGTTGATCTCGTCTTCTCAGGTCATAATCATCACTACGAACGAAGTTTGGCAAACGGTATAACTTATATTACTACGGGGGGACTGGGAGCTTGGCTCAAAGATTTTAACCCGGGTTCAAATCCATGGTCGGTTTATGCCGAAAAATCTATTCACTACTGCCGAGTAACTGTAAGCGGGCAAAATATCAAAGTGGAAATGGTTCGCCCGGACGGTTCAGTCGGCGATACTTTTGAATCTTTGCAAGTTGACGGAAACGATGGTGACTGGCTTAATTACGGTATCGATCCCTTGCTTGATACTGACAATCTGCAGACCGACCCAGAATTGCAACTTGAACGTTTTTACATAACGCAGGATGCAGATTATTTTTATTTCGCATTCGATGCTCCCGCAAAAAATAAAGGCATATCTTACGGAATTTATATTGACGTTGATAATGTTGCGGGATCAGGCGGAACGAACGATAGGTGGGGAAAAGCTGTAGCGGCGGATTTTGATCATTTACCTGAAATTGAGATCTACGCGTTTCATAGCAATACTGATGAGTGGAGCCCCAGCAGTCCCAAGTATTATTCATGGGATAACGGCGCATCAGATTGGGTAAGCGCCTCGGGCGGAATGGGAAGTTTACCCACGGGCGGTATTTTTGCTGTAGATACGATAAGCCGTTTTTTTGAAATGGCAATCCCCAAAGATGTACCCGGCTTTAATAATGCGGATAGTTTTTTTGTTGAATTGTTTACCGTAGGAGAAACAACCGGCGCCGGAGCTTCTGAGTCGATCCCATCGGACAGCACTATTCAATTTACGATAGAGAACACCTCAACCGACTTTACTACCTTAACGGCATTTTACGGGTTCAACGTAGCAGCAGTTCAGCCACCTGATCTCAATCCCATTAAGATCGACGGAAACCCGGCTGACTGGATTGGCTTGGATATCGATCAGATCGCCACCGATACCGACAACGCACAGCAGGGAACCGAATACAAAATGGATTCACACTATGTTTTTATGGATTCCCTTAATGTCTACTTCGGATTCAGGACACCGGCTCAAACTATCGGGCTGCATTACGGTATGTATATTGATACAGATAATACAAGTGGATCTGGCGGTACCTCAGATAAATGGGCTTGCAGTGTAACCGCAGTTTCAAACCATTTGCCCGATGTCACGATTTACGCTTACCATAACGATGATGGAGGTTGGTCAAGCAGCAGTCCGAAATATTACACATGGAACGGCTCCGACTGGAATGATCATTCCGGCGGACAGGGAACCTTGCCTCCCGGCGGACGCTTTGCTCATAATTCAGATCTGGATTTCGTTGAAATTCTGGTGCCCCGCACCTCGCCGGGGTTAGCAGGGGTTTCGAATTTTTATATTTCGCTGTTTAATTTTGGTTTACAAAAATATGTTTGCGAAACGGTGCCATCCGATCCGGCAGTAACTTTTTATGGTGAGAATACTCTTACTTCTGTTCAACTTTCAAGTTTTAGTTTTTTTGAAGAATCAATAGTGTCAGTAAAAAATTCCGGAATGCAAATTCTCCCAAGTGAGTTTTCGCTTAACCAGAACTACCCGAACCCCTTTAACCCGTCAACCACTATTTCATATTCGCTCCCTATTACATCAGTAGTTTCAATCAAAGTTTATGATATTCTGGGTAGACAAGTTGCAGCTTTGGTAAATGAAGAAAAGCCTGCTGGTTCATATAAAATTGATTTTAATAGGGATAATTTTTCGAGTGGAGTATACATATACTCAATGAGAGCAAATGGCTTTGTTCAAAATATGAAGATGATATTATTGAAGTAAATGTTAAATAAACGTAAGTATAAAATCTTTAACAAGTAAAAAATCCCCGAATAAGAAAAATCGGGGCCGGTAAAAAAGAAAATAGAAATTCACAATAAAAAAAAACTAAAAGATCTTGAAGGATTAAGTTTCATAACCCACCCCCACCTTTAACGACCTGGTACCGCGCGAATATTTGGTACCCCCCGGTAGTGCACATTCTGATTTTTTTTGGGAATTTTTTTTGGAAAAATTCTTATAGTAAAAATCCAAAACTCCGGAAGCTGCAAAGAAGATCCCCGGCTGGCTAAGTGACTCGGAAGTTGAAAGTTATGTTAAAGGTAAAACAATGGAAGAGATTTTATCGTGCAGCATAACAAAAGTTATCGGTTCTCCGCCTTATCATTGGCACTGCAGGACAGTGCTGGTTGGGAAGTGAGGGAAAAGTTTAAAAATTCAAACCTTTTCTTCAATTATCCAGTATATTTTTCAATGTGACCCAATCTTTACCATAAAGCATCTTAAAACGGCACTTACCTTCACTAACACCAGCGTAAAACTCACCTAATCTTCTTTTTTCTTTAGAGTCATCATTATTGTACCGATCAGAACCTTTGTATTCGATAATTGCGATTGTACCGTCTTTTAGTTTAGCAATAAAGTCCGGATAAAACTTATCTGTAGGTGTTTGAAGCCAGAATGCATAAAATTCTTGCCGTTCAAGGTTTCTTATCCAATAATCAATATTAGAATGCATATCGATATATAATGCACATTCAGCTTCTTCATTATTCATATCTCCAATCCGGTCATGAAAATGTTTTGAAAATACAAATGAACCGGAATAAAAACTAAAGGCGGGGTATAGTTCCGGAAATTCAAAATCTTCACCGACGGAAAAATTACTCATTCGTTCTTTTACAACATTGGGTTGAGTAAATAATAATTCTTGGTAACCTTTATTTTTTGCATCCAAATAATGGTTACGAATTTTACGTTTCACAGCATCCTTTAATTTGAACCGCATAAAAACAAGATGTTCTATATTTAGTGACCTTGATTCAATGAGATCATCTATAAGTGAAGAAATAAAGGAAATAACTTGAGTATAAGGAATTGACTGATGCCGGCATTCTTTTACAAGCCACTGGATTAATCCGATTTTATCCATTGTACTTGATACAATCAAAGAAGATAATTCTTCTTGAATTTCCCTTGCATCATAAGAATAGGTATTTCCTTTACTATCAATATCGATAAGACCCTTTGTACCGGCATCAACTTGAGTGGGGAATTCTGACTCATTAAGGGTGATGTCGCATTCAGTCAAACTCCAATCTTCCGGGAGAAGAATTTCTTCATCAAATACCCGGACTTCGCCATCAAAATTTATTAAAAGCTGCGGAACAGCTAATTTTTCACCTTGCTTGCTCGGTGAAGTTGATCTACGTGTAAAGGATTTTATTTCTTCATAAGCATCTTCAAATACTTTTTTATCATTGTCGTTTGACAAACTGTTAACTATTGCATTTTTATCATCATCGGTAATACTTTCTTTTAGGATAATTGAGCTTGATTCGGTATCTACTTCAATTTTATTTTTTACCATTTCATCAAGTTCGGCGGTATTTGGCAGAGATGAAACTTTTATTTGTACATTGCCGAATAAGCGGCCTAAAGAAAATTGTTCCGGAGCAATTTGAATCAAATCTGATGCTTCTGTAGCAGTGAAACCGGATTGTATTAAAGAGTCTTTTAAATTTGTTGCAGTATTGTAAAAGCTATCTGAAGAGACAAATGCGTATGCACGATTTAATTTTTCTTTTTCTTTACGTTTAACATTTGGCATACGAAGTATGCGACCCAATAATTGTTCAACATCCTTGCTTGAACTAACTTTAGCGACTGAACAAAAAACATAGGCGAATGGACAATCCCAACCCTCTTTTAGTGCTTGTTTTGTAATGATAAAACGGATCGGTTCATCATTGGATAATAAATCCTTACCTTCTATTTCTCTTTCTTTACCCGTAGCAACCGCAACTTGTTCCTCCGGGATCTTCATTGTCATAAAAAGGAAATTCTTAACTTCTTCAACATTTATTGTGCTTTCTTTTTGGCTGTCATGCTGCGCTTGTAACAGTACGATAGGACGAATGTATTCACCGGTTAATGATTCTTCTTCTTTTGCGATTTCTTCTAATTCTATTTGCTTTTTAACTGCATCGGAAATAGTTGTCTGCCAATCTGAGGTGGTTAGAAGTTCGATCGGCATCTTTATCATATCCTCCGCTTTTAATTCCGCAGCAGACACACTGTAAAGAACGTTGCTTCTATCATCACCTTTTGTTTTTGGTGTCGCTGTATATTCAATAATACAGGAAGGATTTAATCTTTTGATTACTTCGAAAGTAAGAGCGGTACGGGCGTTATGCGCTTCATCAATTATAAAAATCGGATTATTCAAATGAACCACATTTGCCAAAGAATGAATAGGAATAATTGAGCCGTTTAATTTTTCAAGAGGTTCTATCCGGGCTTGATTCAAATGTTCAAAATGAGTGGAAAGACTTCCATTTTGGTCATAGACTTTTCTGCCTTCGGTTCTATCAACCCGCCAGGATGCGAATGTAGAAATGATAATGGTCGTATGTGATTGTAATGTCCCTTTAGAAACACTGCGAGCTTCTTCAACTTTTAATACTTCGACGCTGTCATTAAAGTATTGATTAAGAGCAATTCTATAGGGATGGTTTGTATCGGTAAGTGCATCATAAGTTTGTTCCAAAATTTGATTACTCGGAACAAGCCAAATGACTAATGAAAAATCACGAGCTAAATATTCCTTAGCAGCAATTCCAACAGAATGAGCTGCTAGAATTGTTTTTCCGCCGCCGGTTGGAAGCCTTAAACAAACATAGGGCAGATTCTTAAAACCGGCATCGTTATATAAAGCTTTAGCACCAAAATTTTCAAGCGTACAATCTGCATAAGCATTCTGAACATCCTTGGAAATAGCACTTGTTTTTAGAAAATCATTCAGTTTTTCGAGGGTTGCGACCTGATATTTTTTTAGCATAAAATTTATCTTGACTATTTTGGATATAATTTTTACTTTGTAATCGCTCGCTAAGGCGAAAGTCGGCTACAAGCCGTGTGTAAAAAGAGCCCGTCTCTTTTTGCCTAGCCTTAAACGGGCATTATTTTTTTTAAATCTAATTTATTTCTATCACTATACCATTCACCGTAAACTTTCTTTCGAGTATCGTCCAGATCCATAATCAATCTAAAATCATTTTCCAATAATTGATAAAAACGGTCTTCCCCTTTTTCATAAAACCTTTGCAAAGCCCACAAATAGTAATCAATTATCTGCAAACCGATAAATTCATTCGGATAAGCCGGAATTATCTTAACGGGTTTATCGGCCGATATGTTATACCTAAATTGGAAGTTGACTTTAGCTTTATTGATTGCTAATTCAAGGGCGGCATTCCTTTCAGAATTTCCTCTTCTTGCAAAATGAATAATGTTCTCATCGGCTTTATGTAATGAATTTCTGAATAGTCTCTTCACCAAATCATCATAAATATCATTTTCATTAAGTTTTTTACCGGATACCTTAAATAGTAATTGAGCACTTTTAGCCAATTCTAATTTTCTTCTAATCGCTATTTGAACTTTGCTCTCAAATGTTAGAAGAAGCTTAAATACCTCTCTTCGTACTTCCGGCAGATCATTTTTAGCGTGAAAAATAAAAGCGGTCTTTCTATTTTCCGGCTGCATTGATGGGACATTTTTAAAATATGGGTCGGTAAGCAGTTCTTTTCTTAATAATTCCAATTTCGCTTTTGCTTTTTCGGGATTCGGTACATAGGCGAAACCAACCATAAAACATTTAGAAACTCTTTCATTACCTACAATAACCCTTCCTTTTTTGTCGAAAAGAGTTAAGTCACCGGCTTCATCTACGAAATAATTATGAACTATATTTGAATTACCGTTCTGCATCAGCTTGTTTTTATCTCTATAGGAATTTGTTTGAAAATAATATTTACTTTCTTTAATCTTGCTGCACTCAACCGGTTTGCCATACCGAAAACTATTTTATTACCGTTATATTTGGGCAAACTCTCAAAAACTTTACTTGTTAAAACATTTCCTCCGCTTACAGATTTGTCTTTTAGTATTCCGTTAAACAAAAGATAGTATGCTATACCTTTGTACTTACCTATTAAAGGTGTATCTAACTTTGAGTTTTGTTTTAATGGGACACCGGTTTCAGAGAAGAAAATATGAAATGCAAGTTGTTTGAATGTTATATTTTCGCGAACATTACCAAATTCATTAAATAATGTACCCGCTAATTTACCATAGCGAAAATCTCCATCGATACCCAGTTCACTAATTATTTCATTTTCATCGTTAGTTTC
>JAENZU010000056.1 GCA_016841125.1 Melioribacter sp.
ATTATGAAAGGATATACCGCATCGACAGTTATTGGGATGCAAATGATTATAGAGTCCCAATGACAGCATTCCCCCTTGCAGCAGCGGCTGAAAGTAATATACCTGAGATCGAAACTATTGCGAGGATTACCAGATTCACTAATATTGAAGTTAAATATCGAAATGAGATCTTTCGTTTCGAAAATAATTATTTTAGTGATGCCTCAATTTTTAAAGTCTTTTCAATTCCCCTACTTTACGGTCAAACATCAAAACAGTTGAATGACCCTTATTCTGCAGTAATTAGTGAAGAGGTTTCATTAAAACTTTTCGGCAGCACAAATGGTATCGGAAAAGTTTTTACAGTTTTACTAGATGACAATGAATATGATATAGTGGTAGGAGGAATTCTTGAAAAGGAATTCAATCCTTCAACAATCAAACCGGATGTTTTATTTTCTTTAGATTTATTAGCTATGGCATACCCTTCTTATAATGATGACGAGTGGGTGAGGATCAATTCAGTTATGACTTACGCAATACTCCCCAATAATTGCGATTTAAATGAATTGGAAAAAAAAGTAAAATCTATTCACGATGAGCATATAAAAGACATACCAAATTATGTAATGGATGTAACATTCAAAGTTGTTCCGCTTAGGGAAACTTATTATACTTTCGAAGCAGGCTATATGTATCCGGATTATCTACCAAGGATCAGTAAACAGAATATTGTTATTTATTCTTCGGTTGCACTATTGTTGCTGATACTTGGAGTAATAAATTTCATTTCCATCAATCTGGCAAAGGCTTCAACCCGCAATAAAGAAATTGGGGTTAGAAAAATATTGGGTGCACGACGCAAACAAATATTTTTTCAAACTATTGTAGAATCATTGGTCTCAGCAGTTGTTACTTTTCCCATAACACTTTTCTTCATCGACCTGATCTTGCCCTATTTCAACGAAATTACAAATAGGGAAATTGCCGCTTCTTATTTTATGAATGCTGAATTCATATTTCTATTCTTTTTACTCAACTTGTTTATAGGAGTTATTGCAGGCTCCTATTTATCAATTTATCTAACAAAGCTAAATCCCGTTAGAATATTCAGGAATAATGTGAATACAGGCAAGAGCAATTCCGCTGTACGAAGAATTTTACTGGTTTTTCAAATGAGCGTTTTTATCGCACTTATCATATCGGTAATAACATTAAATGAACAAATGACTTTTGCGCATGATCTTAACAAAGGAATCGATGTTAAGAATCAGTTCATTATCTATGCACGTCAGTTGGAGGGGAAAAAGGAAGCCTTTAAAACTTTGATGCAAAGTCACTCAGGTGTCTTGGGCGCATCTTTTACGCTAAATTATTTTCCTTTTAATAGGGGGAATATTTTTTCATTCGCTCCTTTAAACGATAAAGATAGAAAAAGTTTATTCTCAGTGCCCATGGTAGGATATGAGTATATGGAAATGCTAAATCTTGAACTAATTAAAGGCGAATACCCGGATAAAGACAACTCACGAAGAAAAGTAATTATTAATGAAACTGCCGAAAAGGCTTTAGGATTTGACTATCCCGTTGGAGAGTCAATAATTATGGAGGGTTTGGCAAAGTATCAGGTTGCAGCAGTAGTTAAGGATTTCCATTTAAATTCTTTCAGAGACCCGATTAAACCAATGGCATTGAGGATTGTAGATTCGGGTAGTAGTTTGATTGTTAAAACACAACCCGGTAGATCAAATGAAGTGGCCGAGTTTATCGAAAATAAATGGAGTGAATTTTCAGATAAGCCGCTTATATATTCATCGATCGATGAACACATAAACCAATTGTACAATGACGAAATCCGATTCACAAAAATGATTTCATTATTTACTTTTTTCGCCGTCATTATTGCAGTGCTTGGATTGTTTGGTTCTATCTTATTCGCATCACAGCGTAGAACAAAAGAGATTGGAATAAGAAAAGTTTTGGGGGCGGGTGTAATGAGCATTTTTACACTTGTCACAAAAGAAATCTTTGCACTGATGATTTTGAGTTTTTTGATTGCCTCGCCGTTGGCATACTTTTTTATGAATAATTGGTTAGAAAGATTTGCATATAGAATTGACATTGGATTAGGAATACTTTTAACAGCCGGACTAATAACTGCGACCATTATTCTAGTTACTACAGTCTATCATTCCATCAAAGCTGCAATAACAAATCCGGTTAACTCTCTTAAATATGAATAACACTGGGGGAACAGATGTTTAGAAATTATATATTATCGTCATTCCGTTATTTGAAAAAAAATAAAATATATACTTTAATTAATATTTTTGGATTAACTCTTTGTGTAACCACAGCACTGCTTATCTTTTTCATTATTGAGTATGAACTTGGTTTTGATAAGCAGCAGCAGAATGCAGATAAAATTTACAGGGTTGTTACACACCGGCATCAGCCGAATGGAATAAACTATGTAAGCGGAATTCCCTATCCGTTTGCCGCAGCGTTTAAAAATGAGTTTCCCGAAATAAAATATGCTTCCTTTGTAGATGGAAATTTCGGTGCACCGCTTGTAAAAATTGAAAAGAAAGATGGTGCAGTAAATAGATTTACGGAAGGAGAAGCCGTTTACGTTGAACCGGCTTATTTTAAAATGTTCAATTACACATGGCTTCACGGCAGTGCAGATAATGTTTTATTAAATCCAAATGGTATTGTTATTACGGAAGAATTAGCTAAAAAATATTTCGATACCGACGATGCTGTGGGGCGTACAATTTTAGTAAATGATGATCGTGAATTAGTGGTGGAAGGTGTGGTGGCAAACACGGGAGAACAGTCGAGCCTGCCGTTCAATTTCTTTATGGCTTTCAATAAAGATAGGGGTAACGATAATTGGAGCAGCATTAGTTCAGCGGTTCAGTTTTATATTTTATTTGAATCTCCCAACCGGCAGCAGCATACCGCAGGTTTGTTGAATGAATTTGCAGATAAATATTTAAGTGATGAAGATAAAGAAGAATTAGAATTTTTATTCCAGCCCCTAGCTCAAATCCATTTTGATGAAAGATACTTCAATTTTGGAGTGGGGACCGCATCCTTTTCAACACTTTATATATTAGGTGCTATTGCATTTTTAATCATTTTGCTCAGCGCAATTAACTTCATAAATCTTAATACCGCATTGGCAATGAACCGAACCAGCGAAGTAGGAATAAGAAAAGTGTTCGGAAGTAAAAGAAGCGATCTGATTATTAGATTTTTCATTGAAACATTTTTTGTAACTCTCATTTCATTCATAATCGGAATTATTTTAGTAACACAATTATATCCCTTTGTTGAAAGGCTTACCGGCTACTCGGTTAATATTAATTCGATTGAACCGGGGAAGTTGATTTTGTTTATTACGGCAACTTTTGCAATGCTGAGCTTATTGGCAGGGATCTACCCGAGTTTGATCTTATCCCGCTACAATCCTGTAAATGCGCTCAAGAATAAATTCAACAGCAGCGGCAAAAGCTTTTCCCTTAGGAAAGCACTTGTCGTATTTCAATTCGGAGTTTCACAGGCTATAGTTGTTGCCGCAATAATTGCATTGAATCAGCTTAGCTACATCAGTAGTTCAGACCTCGGTTTTAAGAAAGAGTCGGTGTTGGAAATTAACTTACCTGTAAGAGATCAAGTTACATTGCAGACACTTAAAAGTGAATTATTGAAAAGTCCCATTATTGAAAATGTAACATTCTCAAACACCGGCACTTCTTCATCGAATGTATGGACCGGTGATTATTCAATCGTTGGGAACACTGAATTCAGCAGTAATGCACAAGTGAAATTTGCCGACACCGATTATTTGAAAACATTTAAATTACAACTGATTGCCGGTTCAGATTTTATTGACGGTATCAGCGATCAATTGATAATTAATGAAGCGCTTGCAAAAGAGATCGGTAACGGAAATGATTTTAGATCAGCAATTGGAAAGCAATTAAAAATATGGAATGTTGAAGCCCCGGTAGTTGGGATAGTTAAAAATTTTGTAACCACGTCTCTGCATGAAAAAGTAAAACCAACAATTATTTCTCATTCGGAATCATCACGTTTGGTTCAGGGTGCGGCAAGAATTAACACATCAAATTACACCGCCGCGGTTAAGGAAATAAAAGTTATATGGGAAAAAGTATTTCCCGGAAAAATATTTGATTTCTCATTTCTTGATGAAGAGATCAGCCGGAAATACCAGGGCGATAAAAATTTAGCCAATATGCTTAACAGCTTCAGTGTTATTTCGCTTTTGATTGGTTGTTTAGGTCTCTTTGGTTTAGTCTCTTTCATGATTGAAAGAAAGGCAAAAGAAATCGGGATCAGAAAAGTTCTCGGTGCAACCATTCTCGATATAATGCTGATTTTTAATAAAGAATATTTGATTATGATCTTAGCCGGATTTATAATCTTCACACCCCTCTCATATTTTGTAATGAAAGGGTGGCTTTCATCATTTGCTTATAGAATCAATATTTCACCGTACACCTTTGCTATTGTACTTCTTCTTACACTTATCCTGGCGCTGGTTACAATCAGCCTGAGAGTTTTAAAATCAGCACTTAGTAATCCTGTTAAATCACTTAGATACGAATAACCCTGGGGGAACATATGTTCAGAAATTATATGAAGATCACAATCAGAAATATATTTAAAGATAAACTTCATTCAGTCATAAATATACTCGGCTTATCGTTGGGAATATCTGTTGCAATCATGATCTATCTATTTGTCAGCAATGAATTCTCGTACGATACATTTCACGTCAACGCAGATAGAATATACGAGGTAAGTCACACACGGTTTGATGCTGACGGCAGTCCCGAAGGATATTTTGTTCATGCGCCTATTCCTTTCGGGCCGGCATTGGAACAAGAGATACCGGAAATTGAACATGCAATAAGATTTTCTGAAGAGGAAACATTTGTAAGATCAAAAAAGCTTACTGCCGAAGAAAAAATAATAATGGCGGATAGATCATTTTTTTCGGCATTCACTTTTCCATTTAAAAGCGGAAACAGTTCATCGGTTTTGGATGAAAGATATTCTTGCGTGATGACTGCCGAATTGGCAAATAAATATTTCGGAACTGCTGATCCTGTAGGCAAGACAATCGATGTTTTATTAGGAGAAGATTACATACCGTTAACCGTTACAGGTGTCGTATCCGAAATTCCATCAAACTCTTCAATTGAGTTCGACATTATCGCTCCTTATGATCTGCTTAACAGATTTGAATGGTTCAGAAGCAGGCAAGACTCTTGGAATAGCTGGAACTCTCCAACATTTATGACATTGAAAGAGAATGCCGACATTAAAGAAGTTGAACAAAAAATGATTCCGTTTTGGGAAAAATATATGGGTGAAAACTTTGCCGAACAGAGAGCAAACGGAGAGTGGAAATTCGATTTCCAGCCTATCAAAACTATATTTATACCGCTGCCCCAAGTAAGGCACTCGGAACTTAGATTCAGCGGAATTGCAAAAACAAGTGACCCTATGTATGCCTATATTCTAGGTGCAATTGGTGTTGGGATACTGCTGCTTGCCTGCATTAATTTTATGAATCTCTCAATCAGTCGAGCCGCAACACGGACAAAAGAAATTGGTGTACGGAAAGTAATCGGTGCGGCTAAAAGAAATTTATTTTTCCAGTTTTTGGGTGAAGCGCTTATTTTGAGTTTTACCGCCATGCTATTTGCATTAGTAGTTGTCTCTATTGTCTTGCCCTTATTTAATTCTATAATCGGCAGCAACCTGTCAATTGATCTCTTGAAAAATTGGCAGACCTTAGCGGCAATAATAATAATAACATTTTTTGCCGGTCTAATTGCAGGTATCTACCCGGCAGTAATCATGTCTTCATTAAAACCGGTTCAAATATTTGCGCGTAAAATAGCTTTCGGCGGATCCAATTTATTTACACGCTTTCTCATCGTGCTTCAATTTTCACTTGCAATATTTTTTATACTAGGGACACTCGTAATTTCGGAGCAGCTTTCATTCATTCAAAATAAAGACCTTGGCTTCGATAAAGAACAGATTGTGGTTATCCGCAGTAATTATCAAAAGGTAGACGGCTCAAGGATAATGAATATTTTCAAAAGTAAATTCGGCAATGATGCTGATATAGCCGGCATTGCAGGCATCAGCTATTCTTTCACGCGCGGTTACGACCGTATCGGATGGAAAGACAGCAAAGAAGTTGAAAGAAACGTTTATGCATACAGAGTGGATGAAAATTTAATCAATCTGTTGGACATAAAAGTATTAGAAGGGAGAAACTTCAGTCGTGAATTTTCGACCGATTCCACAGACGCCGTTATTGTAAATGAGGCACTTGTAAAGCAGTTTGAAATTGAAAACCCGGTAGGAACCCGTTTAGACGGTTTCAAAAATAGAGGATTGGATAACCCGGTTATTATCGGTGTAGTTAAGGACTTTCATTACATATCACTCGAGCGCCGAATTGAACCATCGATAATGTATATAAATCCGCTGGATCAGATTTACTACATCTACGCAAAGTTGAACCCGAATAGAATTTCATCCGGACTGGAAAAGCTAAAAACAGAATGGAACAGCATTGAACCGGAGATCCCATTTCAGTATTCTTTTTTGGATGAGGATTTAAACAACCAGTATGCGGAAGCTCAATTGCGGCAGAGAGTAATTAATTACTCGGCAGGATTTGCAATATTTATTGCGGCGATCGGTTTGTTCGGTATGAGTTCCTACTCAGCGGAAAAACGAAGAAAAGAAATAGGAATTCGAAAAGTTCTTGGAGCTTCGGTTCGTTCGATTGTTAGTCTTCTTAGTCGTGAGTTTGCCGTATTGGTTTTAATAGCGAATATCATTGCCTGGCCTGCTGCATATTTTGTAATGAGTAATTGGCTGGATAATTTCGCTTACAGAATATCGCTTGGATTATGGGTGTTTGTAATCGGCGGGGTAATTGCTTTAATGATTGCCGTATTGACCGTCAGCTATCAAGTGATCAAAACATCAATCTCTAATCCTGTTGATTCAATAAGAGAAGAATAGTGCAGAATTAAAAATGTTTGTCAGCTAAATATAAAGAGGCTGTCTTGAAAGAAATAAAATTCCCGGCAATTTCGTGTCCTATATATTCCCGGGGGAATCTGACCTTATACCATATTGAAATTTAAAGCATGAAACTTCTACGAAGTTTTCTCGCGCATCGGAAAAAGATTTCCTACAATAATGGAGCTCCTAACGGAGCTCGAACAATTCTAGTTTTTCAACCCCATCGGGGTTGCACTTTTGTAGAAAATAAGAAAAGATAAATCATTTAAGCTCCCTAGGTGCTTCATTATATTTATTAAAATTCCCGCAATCTCTGAATCTAATAGTTGAAATTAAGATTGCGGGAATTTGATTGTACGATTTCCTTCAAGGTATAAAAACTAATTTTAGAACTTGTTTCCTTGAAGGTATGAGTACTAAAACCCTCAAGGATATTTTTCGAAATTTTATATTTGTCATACCGGTTCGGCAACATTTTTTGTTGACGAAACCGGTATCTCCTTTTCCATGCAATTAAAATAACCCATAAATTATTTATTCAGATTCCCTCTAAAGGCATGAGGGAATGACAATCCGCATAACCCTCAAGGAGGCTAGTTCAAAATGCTATGATGCCTTGAGGGTTGTTAAGTTGTGGAAAATTCCATCAATCTCGTATCCTATATATTCCCGCAATTTATAGAATCAAATTTAGAACTGAAATTGCGAGAATATTAGTCCTCGCGGGAATTTGATTGTACGATTTCCTTCAAGGTATAAAATATAATTTTAGTGCGTGTTTCCTTGAAGGTATGAGTACTAAAACCCTCAAGGAGACTTGTTCATATATGCCATGATACCTTGAGGGTTCTTTGTTCTCAACAATTTAACTATGCAGCTATCTCAGAAGCTTGTTTGGAATTAACCGTCGTTTTCAGTAAAAAAAATACTTCTCTTAACCGTTTCTTTTTATGAGTCCTTTGGGCAACGAGTTGACATACTTTTGAGAATGCATCAATAATTTTTGAAAAATCAATTGCTGTAAATTATAGTTATCCTTCAAGCATCTTCTTTAAATTATCCAAAACCATTTTCCAACCTTGCTCTGAGTGATCCCGTGATTGCTGATCTTTGAATCCTTTCTGTGTAACATGAAGAATGGTTCCGTTATTAACCTCTTCTAATTTGTAAGTAATAATTGAGTGATTTTCAGGTTTATCTTCCAATCCCGAAAAGGAGCTCAGATAATCATATTTCAACAATTTCCCTTTTTCAATTTCAAGTATCTTACCGGAATCGGTGTATTCAGTACCTTCCCAATTTCCTGAAAAAGTTATCTCAGCATCGGGTTCCCACTCCGAACTTACCTCGGTTCCAAAGAAGTATTGCTTTACTTTTTCCTTATTTGTCAACGCATCCCAAACTTCGGCTGGCGAGGCGTCAAGTTTTTCTGTGTATTCAAATTTTAGATTTTTATCTACCATTGAAATCTCCTATCAACTGTTTACAAGGTTTTGTGTTTGGCTCTGTGTTATTCCCTTGGCATTAAGAGTTATTCCATACTCAAGCCAGGCTTTTAAGTTAGCAAGCCAGAAAGTCCATCCGGTTGCACACCCGACATAGTAATTCATTTTATCTTTATCGCTTGTGGGAATATTATCTTGAATCAATTCAATTTCGGTGCCTTTGCCATTCTTATTGAGATATATATGGACATTCCCGCCTTCGCCGAATGAAAAGCTTAGTCTGTCTTTACCATTAGCCTCAAGCACTTTGCCTGATTCGATGATATCCCAGTTGTTCCATTTCCATTGATGTTTATCACCTTTTTGTATTTTCTGATTTGACGGGCGCTTTGATCCATCGGGTTTTGTGTATTCTGCTTTTTCAAGAAACCATTCGGTAAGCTGTTTTGGCGTTGCCCATGCTGAATATACTTGAGCAATAGGTTTGTTGATAATTATTCTTTTGGTGAATTTGCTCCAATCCCTTTTTTGAGTTGCCATCTTAATTCCTTTCAATAAATTTATTTATAATATCAAAAGACTAAAATTATTTCAAGTTAAATATTTTAAAGCTGCGCGGTGAAAAACAAATTGTAATGTTTACGATGGAAACCTGTTAGTTCAAAAGAATTGATCCATTGTGAAAGAGAAAATTACCTTTCACCGGAAATAAGCTTTATCGTGTTTTTCTTCAAATCATCGTATGCTCCGTTATCCTGGTTACAAAACATAACAAGTGTAATATCTAAATTAGGGAAATAGCGGTATTCAAAATTTACGCCGTAAGTTGTTCCACCATGCCCACAAGAAATTTCATCCTGATGTTTCTCAATAATCATCCCATAACCGTAACCCATTGCATCTTGTATGTTATTTGTCTTGCTGGTTGTAATAATATCAACATACTTTTTAGAAATAGTCTCACCCGATATTAACTTTTTTGAAAACTCCCAAATATCCCGAACATTGGAGTAACCCCCGCCTGCAGAGGAACCCTTAAAAGGTGGTTCGGAAAGTTTCCAGTTTTCATTTTCATCATGTGAATGCGGTTGCGCAACTCCAGGTTCATATTCCGATTTACTATAGTGGAAGGTGGAATTTAAGTTGAGCGGCTTAAAGAGATTTTCTTCAACATACTTGTAATATTCTTGACCGGTCACTTTTTCTATTATTAATCCAGCCAGAATAAAGTTTGAATTGCAGTACATAAAATCTTTTCCCGGTTCAAATACAAAATTTTCTCTCATTATAAAAGGAAGGTAATCCGGGAGAGAGTCTAGCTTCGGATCTTCCTTCTCGAATTCCTCCGTCCAATATTCACCAACTCCGCTGGTATGAGTTAATATTTGATGAAGAGTTACTTTCTTTGACTTCTCAATTTTTCCAAATTCGGGTAAAAATTTTATAACCTTATCTTCATAATTCAGTTTACCTTCACTCACAAGTTTTGCAATCAAGATAGAGGTAAACATTTTATTCCCTGAACCGAGATTGAAGGATGTGTTTTTCGTGATCTTCCGGGTTTTATCGATGTCTTCAAATCCATAATATCTTTCGAGTAAAATATTGTTCCCTTTGGTAAGTAGAATACTCCCGTACAAATCGTTTTCTTCAATTAATTTGTTGATGTAATCGTTTAGCCAGTTGAGTGTGTATTCCTGGGTAATATCACCATTTGGCAGGTTTACAGGTTCAGCAACTTCTGCTATAAAACCAAGCTGACCTATTTTATGTGGTGGAGCTGGATCAAGTCGTAATTGAATATCTTTCCAAAATTTGCTTCCTTCCTTTCGAACATAAACGTGAAGTACACGATTAATTTTTCCACCGTCCACATTAAATTCGGATACTTCAGAATGATGATACTGCAGCGGGAGTAAATCGGATTTAAGCATATCGAGTAAACCTAATATTCGATCAATCCCTTTGGTATTAATTGTCTCGCTCGAAAATATATCTCTAACAATTGCTTCCTTCTCTTTAATTGAATTGGATTCAATTGCTTTGACAAATTTATTGCCGTATTCAATTAATTGTAATTTGTCTTGGGCATTCACAGCAACAAGAACAAATAGTAAGCTTGTAATGATCAATCTGATTGTCATAATCTTTTCTCTTTTTACTTATCATAATGCATAGGATGTGATTTAGTTGCATTAAATAGTAATTTTTTATCAAAACCATATGAATATATGGGTATATCATTAAGCGTTGTTGAATACCTGTAATTTTAGCTTATGATGTGATTTCCAAAAACATTTATCAGGCAATTTCATTTTTATGTGCCAAATACAAATAACCATATATTTATGCAGTAGTTATTCCAAATTGAGAACTCTATAATAGAAGAGAAATCTAAAATTATAGCAGCTCCTTAATAAATGGGAAGGATTACTACAATGAGATCAATTCTAACATTATTTTTTATATTATTCTTCACTTCAATATTTTTTGCTCAAGGTTTCCAGGGTCCGGCTTCCGGTAAAGTTAATGGCGGGATAACTTTATCGACGGATGATTTTTCAATCGATGAACAAACGGAAATTGTACTTCCGCCTTCAAAAGGAAACAAAGAAGAATCAGAGGTGAATTTTCAATTATCGAGCGGTGATCTGAATCTGGGAATTTTTAAACAAGATGCTCCACACAGAAATGTTCCGCGCATAAATAGCCTAAGCATTAGTGAGGAATTAAACTTTGAGGGACCAAATGCAGTTGGCTGCTGGGTACCGGATTGCAACATCACACCAGGTCCGGTGGATGTTTTGATCGCAATTAATACTGTTTTTTGGATCACCGACAGAGAGGGAAATCTAAAAAAGCAAATTAACGTCAACAATTGGTTTTCCAATTTTATCGGAACAGGATTAGTATTTGATCCGAAATCATTTTACGATAAACGGACCAAACGCTTTTACATGATCTATCTCTATCGCGATAGTTCAATCAATGAATCATTATTCCTGGTTTCAGTTTCGGACGACTCAACCGCCGAGGGTAAATGGAATAGCTGGTCCGTCCGCGGAGATTTGAATGGCTCAGATCAGGTGGAGATGTATGTTGACTTTCCATCTATGATCGTAACAAATGAAGAATTATGTGTCGCCGTAGATATGTTCCCTCATACCGGCGCAAGCAATCCAAAATATACCAAACTTAGAGCTTTCCCAATTTCCGACTTAACAAAGGAAACCCCAGGTGAGCTTAATTATACAGATCTTTGGGATTTCAAAAATCCCAAATTTCCTAATGTAACTGTAAGAACTTTAAAACTCATACACGATTATGATCAAACAGAAAAGATATACCTTACGGGATTTAATGTAAATACCGATCCGCAGACTTACGTTGCTATTTATGAGATTGAAGATATTTTCGGGAGTACAGTTGTAAACTCAATGGCTGTAAGTACATCTTCCTTTGAATTGACTCCTCATATGCCTCAGAAAGGCGGCGGCAAACCTATGCAGCTATTTCATTTATTCTATTCTGAAATGTTTAGAAGAAACAATAAAATTTATATAGCTCATTCTTCCAAGGATGCCGGCTTAGCTGCAATTCATTATATGGAAGTAAGCACCGATACATGGCTTCTTGATAACGAATATTTTTTGGGAAGGGAAGGTTACTATTACGGTTATCCTGATCTGGTTGTAGATGAAGCTGAAAATGTTTTTATGGTATATCAGCGAACAAGTG